>CAJUDU010000020.1 GCA_910584935.1 uncultured Butyricicoccus sp.
TCGATTTCTTCCTGCGAAAGTGTCCCACCGGAGGAACCTGCCGGTTCTGGCGCTGCTGCCGCTGGGCTGCCGCCTGCCATCAGCCGTTCGATTTCCTCCTGTGAAAGTGTTCCGCTGGATGTGCTTGCCGGTTCAGGTTCTTCCGCAGATGATTCCAGTCCAAAGCCTGCAATCAGTTCTTTGGCAAGTTCCACTGACATAACGCTCATAAATTCGCTTTTGAGGGATGGTTCAATGTCCAGCGCAAACTTTACAATTACAATTGGGCCTTTCGGCACAGGCAAACGCTTATTTTTGAATTCATCCAAATCATCCAAATCAAAGGTTTCGGGTGTGGAAATATTGACGCTGCGTCCCAGAAAATCCGATAGGGCAGTAGAAGCGGCACCCATCATCTGATTCATGACTTCGCACACTGCGCTAAGCGTCAGTTCATTAAGCGTAAATTCTTCATCTGGCGTCTCCATGCCCATCAAGATGTCAACAATCACTTTAATATCGCACATTTTCAGCAGCATAATATTGCTGCCGGTAAGCCCGCTGACATATTTAATTTCCACGCCAATCGCAGGTTCTATCGGCCCAAGCTCAAATTCCTCCGCGTTTACAATAGAAACTGATGGTGTTGTAATATCAACCCGGTGATCCAAAAGGTTGGAAATCGCCGTTGCCGACGACCCCAAGCTGATATTGGTTATTTCGCCAATCGCGCTGATTTCTAATGGTGTAAAAATATTATTCATTTCCCTGACTGCCCCTTCTATGGTAAACCTCTTTGATCTTTACGGCAAGATGTTTTTCGCTGACGCCCATCATGCCGTCAAACCACTTCCTGCCGCCGATGCACAAGAAAACCTCGCTGTCTTTTTTCCTGCTTAAATCGATCACATCGCCGACATTCAGGTTATAGACATCGCTCAGCCGCAACGTTGTGCGCCCAAGTTCGGCGACAACCTCCAGGCTGGAATCGCGTAGCTGGTCAAAAATATTATCCGAATTATCATCGGTTATCATATGCTTCGCAGGGTTTTCCTGATTTATCTGGGTAAAAATATTGGTCAGCATCATCCCCGGCAGGCATATGCTGAGATGCCCTTCGCAGTTGGGGAATGTCAGTTTCAAATCCACCAGCACGACGGTTTCATCCAAACCGATAAGCTGCACAAGTGTTGGGTTGGTTTCCACCCGTTCAAAGTCGAAATCGAGCTGGATATAATTTGACCAACCTTCACCCATCATCTGAACAAACTCTTTCATCAGGTTTTCATACAGCCGCAAATCCAAATCAGTATAGATATACTCATCTGGCATATCGTCATCAATATTGCCGCTGCCGCCCAGCATTCGATCCATCATGTTGACCATCACCGGGGTGGTGATATAGAACAGGACAGGGGTATCATCCTGTTTGCCCTGCATATTCAGGTGCCCTACTGCAAGCACTGCCCCCTCTGTCAGGGCGTTGGAAAATTCATAATATCGTTGTTCTTCCACTGTATCCAGCTCCACTTCGCAGCTGGCATGCAGTAAGCCGTTGATCCTGGTGTTAAGGATGCGGGAAAAATTATCAAAAATACTTCCCAGCATCTTCAATCTGTCTTTGGTAAATTTCCGCGGACTGGTAAAGTCATATTTGCGGTATTTTTTCTCCGGCTTGGCTTCCTGCTGTACCGGTGCTCCCCCTCCACCCTGCATTGAATTGAGGAGTGCGTCTATCTGACTTTGTGATAATACCTCCGCCATCCGCCAACCTCTTTTCTGGAGTTATTATTTGGGGCTTTTAACAAAAGCCGCTGTTCATTGTGTTGCTTCACCGTTTAATGACGCTTCGCCCGCCCTCAAACTGTAATACTGTTCTATGCTGTCGCCCATGCCATTCATGACATTGCGCCCGGTGATGATAATTTCCACACGGCGGTTACGGCTGCGGTTTTCCGGGGTGTCATTCGGTGCAATTGGGCGGTGCTGCCCATAGCCTACGCTGACCAGGCGTGCAGCTTCCACCGTGCTGTGCTGCTGGATATAAACTGTTGCAATGGTTGCGCGGTTGGAGGCTAAGAAACGATCCCGGTAGGTATTGTTTGCCTGATTCGCGGAACCCTGCGCGGTATGCCCCATGATGCGGATTTCATCGATAAAGGGGGCAGACTGGCTGAGGATATTTGAAATATCCGCAAGCACCTGTTCCCCTTGGGGGAGCAGGTCATATCTTTCGCCTGCAAAGAACACGGCGTCATCAAACGTGATGAACACATAGCCATCGCCCTTGATGGTTTCGATACTCTGCCCAATTTCACTTTGCTTGGCATAGGTTTGCATCGCTTCATAAAGCTGTTCAATTGCCTCATCAATTTCTTGCTGTTCAGCAACGATATCGGCACTTTCCAGCCCAAGCCCTTCAAAATCCTCTGCCGCAGGACCTTCCTCGCCGGAAGTTTCCGTCAGTTCATAAATTGCGTCCGGGTTAAAGCTGCGCACAAGCGCCAGCCATTTGCTTTCGTCTATGGAAGATATGGAGTAAAGCAGTACGAAAAAGCATAAGAGTAGCGTGACCATATCGCCATAGGTATCCATCCAGTTGGCGCCGCCTCCGCCGCCGCTTTTTTTGCGTTTCATGCGTGCCTCTCTCCCTTATTCTTCCTTGCCCTTTTTACCGCCCTTGCCGCTGTCATCGCGCTGGCGCTGTGCCACAAAGGTCATCAGCTTTTCACGCAGCAGCTTGGGGTTCTCGCCCGCCTGGATACAGGTAATGCCCTCAACAATAATCATTTTGCAAAGGACTTCTTCTTCGTCACGGGTACGCAGGTTGTTTGCAATCGGACCAAATACCATATGCGCCAAAATACAGCCATACAGCGTGGTAACGAGCGCGACACTCATATCGCTGCCGATATTGCCTGCGCCGCCGCCGTCGTCAAAGTTCATATTTTTCAGCATATTGATAAGCCCTACCAGCGTACCAATCATACCGAACGCCGGCGCAACCGCGGAACCTTTTTCATAGAGTGCTGCCGATGCTTCATGGCGTGCGGACATACATTCGATATCATTTTCCAAAATGCTGCGCACACGGTCAGGGTCATTCGCATCAACAATCAGCATGATTGCCTGTTTGAAAAATGGGTCTTTCTGCTCTGCCGCAAGCCCTTCGAGTGCCAGCAAGCCATCTTTACGGGCTGCCTGTGCCAGTTCCACCAGCTGGTCGATATAATATTTAGGGTTATTCTTCTTGGTATTGAACATAACCGCGAAATGCTTTGGGATAGATGCCAGCATACCAGCCGGAAAGCTGGCAATGATGATACCTATGGTACAGCCGATAACAATCATAACGCTGGGTGCATCAAAAAAGTTTGTAAGCTGCTTAAAGTTGTATGGCGGCAAGCCGTTTGCCATGCCAAGCACCATAACCGCGATAGCGAATAGAAAGCCTATCAAATATGTAATGTTCATACTAATTTCCTGCTCCCACTTGATTATTTATATCATTTCCGCTGGTCTACAATTGCCAGTTCCCGACGGATATCCATCACTTTTGCGCTGTAATCCTGAATCCGGCGGATAATTTCCTCGGCGGATTCCTGCACCAGATAATAGTCATGGTTCATCATCACAACTTTACTCTCCGGGATAAGTTCTATGCACTCGACCTGGCTGTGGTTGACCAGAAAGCGTTCCCCATTCATTTTTGTCAGAACAATCATTGCTGCCCCTCCATTCCTGTGGCACGGGCGGCAGGGATGCCGCCCGCTTCCGCTCACAGCAGTGTTAGTTTACGTGATAAAAATTAACCGCGCTTCATATTAACGAGTTCTTCGAGCATGGAATCGGTTACGGTAATAATACGGGTATTTGCCTGATAGCCACGCTGCATGAGGATCATGTTGGTGATTTCCATGGCAAGGTCGGTGCCGGAGCTTTCCAAGCCGCCGCCCATCAGTTCGGTTTTGCCGCCGTTGATAATGCGGACTTCGCCTTCAACCGCTTCATCTCCGCCGTCCTCGCCGTTAAATGCGTCTGAGTTTTGAACAGCGCCTTTCAACGCGGTAACAGACAATCTGCCTGCACCATCCATTGCCTTGTAATAGCGTCCATCAACATGAGTAACACCATTCGGGTTGTCAACCTGGCCAATTGCAATATAGCCAATGGTAACAACCTGACCCGTGCCTTTTGTCGTACCAGTAATCGAACCATTTTTATCAATCGAGATACTGTCTAATACGACACGCTGGAGTTCCAAATCTTCAGCATTTACGCCATCTGGCAAAGTATCGCCATTTTCCGCAGCAATGTTTTCATTTGACGCATCAACCAACTGGCCATCAACCACGCGGGGCAGATATACATTGCCATACTGATCCATCATTGGTAGACGAATGCCTGTCAGTGCCGGACATGGTGCAGACTGTGCAGCCAAATCGTTAGGGTCAGCATTTGGGTCATCTGTTGCTGTATCTCCCTTTTTCACGTTAATCCAGCCGTAGACAACATTACCGCTCATGTCTGTCAGATAACCCTGTGGATCAAAGTGCAAACGCCCATGGCGAGTCAGATTTAACTGGGAAACTTCATTAAGATCCCGGAAAACCAATCCCTTATCACCAACCATTAGGAATCCTTCGCCGTCAATGCAGACGTCCAGCGGCTGCCCAGTGGCTGCAAAGTTTTTGGATGTCATATCGGTGTCAATAGAACCCATCGAACAGCCGAAACCGATTTGCGCGGGGTTTGTACCGCCGGTAACGTTTGTGCCGTCCGAACCGCCCTTTGATGTGGTGTAAATTTCTTCTGCGAAGGTGTAACTCGCAGCTTTATATGCGTGTGTATTGACGTTTGCAACGTTGTTGCCGACTACATTCAGCGCACTCATGTGTGTCTTTAATCCTGCAACTGCTGCATACATAGCGCCTGTCATATTGTAAATTGCTCCTCTCTGGTTGTCCTGGTGCTGCCGTGCGGCGGGAACCCATCTGGCTCCCGCCCTCGCATCCGTTTATCCGGACCTGCTTCCCTGCTTTTTACAGCAGCACGGCGGCATCAATATTTGTGAAAATTTTTTCTTTCATTTCCTCTTGTGAAATGGTTGTGATGACCCGGCTGTGGGGCACGTTGATGATAAATGCCTGTTCCCCGCCAAATGCCAGGATATTCACTGCGCCCTTTTCCTGCGCCTTTTCCACCGAACCAGCCAGCTTATCCATCAGATCAGGCGTAAGCTCAATGCCGCGTTCTTCCACGCGGTTCATGGCGTGCTTTGAAAAATTGAGGGCAGTTTGTTTTTGCAGCAGCTTTTCCTGGAGCATCGCTCCAAAATCGCTTTGCTGCGCTGCCTTCCCTTGCGTGCGCGTTATGCCGGGGTTGCCCACCGGTGCAATACGATTGATCACTGCTGTTTTACACCTCCGTTAGTTATCCTCACCGGTTGTCGCGTCTGGTTTTTGGTCAGTATCCGTGCCGCCGGATTCGCCGGAATTATCGCCTTCCTCTTTTTGGGCGGGTAGTTTGCCGACCGCGAGGATATCCGATAAGCTGTATGTATCGTTGCCGATGAAAATGACCTGCTGACCATCGAGCACGCCCGTACCGGTAACTGTACCTTCGATTTCCTTAATTTTGCCGGTGCCGTCATTGACGCCGACCACAACGTCCTTGCCGACCAACGATGCGCCATAGTTGAGGCCGGATGTGCTGGTGACAACCGAGCTAATATCGCTGATTGCCTGGATAACAGACATCTGCACCATTTGGTTGAGCATATCGGTAGTAGATGCGGTATTATCAATGTCCTGGTTTTGGAACATGGCACACATCAGGGTCAGGAAATCGGTCATATCGAGGTCTGCGCCAGCCCTGGTGTTGGTTGAGTTTTTCGCGACCTGAGTTGTAGCTGTTGTATTGCCAAGGATGTTAGAAAGATCTGACATCGCAGTGGATGTTACGTCAGCCATAAAGCTCCCTTCCTTTCGTGTATTAGATTGTTTCTGGCTGATTTAGCCCAAGCAGTCCTAAGCGCAGTTGCTGGACGAAATCATCCGCCTGCTGTGGTTCTTGCTGCTGATGGTGTTGCTGCTGGTGTCCCTGCTGATGGTTATTATCGCCATCGGGGTTCAGGAACTGGCTATGCTGTTCAGTATTTGCCTGGATTTCCACCTTGACTTGTACCTGATTCTGCCCTGCGAGCAGATTTTGCAAGCCAGTGCTATGGCGTTCGAGCAGTGCCGCCGCCTTATCGGTTGTGGCATTCAGCACAATGCTCAGCGAGCCATCGCCGGAACGCGTAATCTGCACGGTAAGCTGTCCAAGGTTTTCAGGGGTCAAACGGATTTCCACCTTGGAGTCACCATTTGCAATCGCCTGTTCGACCTGGTCTGCGATTTTGCCTGCGGCGTCATCAGCTTCGGGTGCGACGGGTTGTTCTGGCTGTGCCACCTTGACCGGCACGGCAAAGTTATCCTCGAAAACAGGGGTTTCCTGGACGCCCGCGGAAACATCGGTCACTGTTTCTTCAGATTCCATCGCACGCGGTGCATCGCCAGTATCTGCGGAAAATTCCTGCTCTGGCTGCTGCTGTTCTGGCGCTGCTGTTTCAGTGACAGGCTGCTCAATCACAGGTTGTTCTTCCATCTGGATGGGTTGTTCTGCCTGAGGCGCTGCGGTTTGGACGGTTTGTGTCACCGTATTTGCGGTTTCTGCCACAACGGGCATTTCCGCTTCCACCACAGGCGCTGCGACCTGCTGCGGCACTTCCACTGCAACCACTGGGGTTTGTGCTGCGCTTGCTTCAACCATAACAGGTGCCTGTACAGGTTGCGCGGTAATCAAGGACGCTGCCAATTCGTATTGCTGCTGCGGAATTTTTTCATCCTCCTGCTGCGGTTTTGTAGCAGGTTTTTGTTGCTGCGCGGGTTTTTCGGCAGGTTTTTCGGCAGGTTTTTCGGATTTCTCCGGCTTAGGGGATTCCTGTTTCTGCCCTGCCTGCTGGAGCATATCTTCAAACCCTTCGCCTGAACCAGTTGTTTCCTGCGCCGGGATGCCGGGCTGCGCCAATGCGCCAACCACCATCTGGGACATAAGGTCAATATTCATCTTGTCATTTCACCTCCTTTCAGTGGGCTATTTATGAGAACGCATGTGCGTTGCTCGCAACGAGTTTTGCAATGGTCAAGTCATCAATAAAGCGTTCTTCCTCTTTCTGGATGCTTTTATTGTATTCCTGCTGCTTGATTTCTTTGAGTTTTTCCAGAGAAGCGGTTTCCTTACGGGTTTCAATCACACGATTGCGCTTCTCCTCTTCAATCTGCCGGAACCGTTCCAGTTTTTCGCTTTCGATGCGGCTTTCGCGTCCAAGCGCCTGTAAACAGTTTTGATACTTCATGACCTCCATGATGGTAAGCCCTTCCGATTTTTTCTGCCGGTACTCATCCTCATAGGCGGTCAAGCGGCTAGTGACGTCGGCTACAACGCCTTCCTGCCGAGTAACCTGCGCCATTGCGGCGCCATGCTCAATCAAACGGGTGTCCAATACCTGCTGTTTATAGCCCAGCACGGTATCCAGCTGAAAGTGGAATTTCTTCATGGTGTGTAAGCTCTCTCCCCTTTTTTATGTCATTTTATCACTGCAAAATCCGTTCCATCTCCGCTAAACTCTGCTCATAGGAAAACGCTTCATTCACGCCCTGCTTGAGGAACTGGTTAATGACATCGATTTTGGTCAGGGCAAAGTCCAATTTTGGGTTTGTGCCGGATTTATAAGCGCCAATTGAAACAAGGTCTGCATTTTTCTCATAAGTGCTGAGGATATCGCGCAGGCGGGACGCCAAACGGTAATGGGATTCCGGAATCAGCTCAATGGCAAGGCGGGAAATGCTTGCGCCGACATCAATTGCGGGGTAATGGTTGGCGGCAGCAAGGCTGCGGGACAACACAATATGCCCATCCAAAATGCCGCGCACAGTATCGGCAATGGGTTCATTGGTATCATCGCCTTCGACCAGCACGGTATAAATGCCAGTGATAGACCCTTTGCGGAAATTGCCGCTGCGTTCAAGCAGTTTAGGCAATTCGGCATAAATCGACGGCGTATAGCCCCTTGCCACAGGCGGCTCGCCAATGGCAAGCCCAATTTCACGCTGCGCCATGGCAAAACGGGTGAGGGAATCCATCATCAGCAGCACATCAAAACCCTGGTCACGGAAATATTCCGCAATGCCGGTTGCGACCGATGGACAGCGCATCCGGAGCATAGCAGGCTGGTCAGAGGTTGCCACAACCAGGATAGAACGGCGCATCCCTTCCTCACCAAGGTCTTTTTGGACAAATTCCAGCACTTCGCGCCCACGTTCGCCGACCAGCGCAATGACATTAATATCAGCTTTTACATTTTTTGCAATCATGCCCATCAAGGTGCTTTTGCCAACGCCAGAGCCGGCGAAAATCCCCATACGCTGCCCTTTACCAATGGTCAGCAAGGCATCAATTGCCTTAACGCCAAATTCCATCTTTTCACGGATTGGCGGACGGGTCAATGGGTTGATGTGGCTGCCGCCAATGCAGTAAGACACACCGCCGTCAAACGGTTCCAGGTCATCAATCGGCTGTCCTAACGCGTTGATAATGCGTCCTTTGAGGAAACCGCCGACTTTCAGCCGTAACTGCTGCCCAGTGGTACGCACAAAGTTGCCTGCGGAAATGCCGCTCATTTCGGAATAAGGCATCAGCAACACGCGGTCATCACGGAAGCCAACGACTTCAGCCGTCACCTGACCGCCGGAATCTTCGCTGTAAATCCGGCAGATATCACCTACTGCAGCCCTGATGCCGGAAGCCTCAATCGACATACCGACAATATTTTCAATTTTACCAGTATGCCCAATGGTTTCGGCTTGCTGGATCTGCCGTATCATGTTCTTAAACATACCTATTAATTCCTATCTGCTGCGGCATTGAGTATTTCCTGTATATTATCAATTTGAGTAGAAACGCTTGCGTCAATGATTTCATCTGGCATTTCAATGATACAGGTGCCGGATTCATCATCCGCCATCGGGATGATACGCACCCGATCGGAAAGATGCACGAGCGCAGCGTTTAGTTCTGGGATGGTATAAGACATGGTTTTTGCGTCACAGCCCGCGATATAGATCTGCACCCATTCACACCGGCGGTGTTTTTCGGTTGCGGATTCTATCATCCGCATTAGGATATCCCCACTGGATTTTAGGCTGATACGGATCACTTTTTCAGCAATCGCAAGCGCGAGGTCACGCATACCCGCATGATGTTCTTCATAGATTTCGTCCCGGATACGGGCTGCGGAATCCAAAAACTGTTTTACTTCTTTTGCCTGCTGCGCCGCCTGCTTTTCGCATTCGGCGCGCCCTTCCGCCATAGCGTTTGCCATGCCTTCTGTGAACCCGGCGTTATAACCATCCTGGCGGGCTTGCTGCCTTAGCTGCTGGATTTCAGCTTCGGCATCCCGCCGGGCTTTTTCCCGGATTTCCTCCGCGTCTTGGTTTGCCTGCGCTAAAATGGCTTCTGCCTGCGCCTGTGCAAAATCAATTGCGGTTTTTTCGGGTTCAGGTTCGGGTTCGGGCAGGATTTCGGTTGGAATCAGCGGGGCTTCTTCCTCCTCCAGTTCAGGGACTGGTTCGGGTTCTTCCTCGGTTTTCAGTTCACTGGCATCTGGGAATATGTAGGAAGATGCGCGGGGCTTCATAAAGTGTTTGAAAATATTAGGCAATAATATCATCCTTTCCGCCCTTTATGATGATAACTTCACCCTTTTCTTCCAAACCACGGATAATGGTTACGATACGCTGCTGAGCATCCTCAACATCCTTCATGCGGACATTGGATGTAACTTCGAGGTCGTCGCGGATGCTTTCCGCCATACGGCCAGACATATTTTTGAACAGTTTGTCTGCAACTTCCTTATTGGCGGCTTTAAGCGCAAGCACCAAATCGCGTGGGTCGCAATCGCGGACAAAACGCTGTACCGAACGGTCGTCCATGGTAATAATATCCTCGAACACGAACATACGCTTGCGGATTTCCTCAGCAAGTTCATCATTGTAAGCATTAAGCCCATCGAAAATGGATTTTTCGCTGGAACGGTCGAGGTTGTTCATGACATTTGCAACAAAATCGATGCCGCCAACCTGTACATTGCTGCTGCTGAAAATATTTGCGAATTTTTTGGTCATTTCGGCTTCGATAATCTTAATTGCGGTTGGGGATGCGCTGTCCATCTGTGCAATATTTTCCACAACCTGAATTTGCCGTCTGCCTTCAAGCTGTTCAATGACAGCAGCCGCTTTATCCGGGTCGACATAGGAAAGCACCAGCGCAATGGTCTGAGGCCGTTCATGCTGGAGCGCCGAGAACAAATCCTTGTCGCTTGCCTTGTTCATGAACGAGAATTCGCGGTTCTTGAGTGACTTTGTCACCTTTTCAAGCAGCGTTGCCGCTGCCTGTTCGCCAAATGCCTTTTGCAGCACAGTGCGGGCATATTCCAAGCCGCCGCTGTTGACCGCTTGATTGGTCATGCACATTTGATAAAATTCTTCCAGCACATCGGTGCTGACTTCGGCATCAATCGTACCCAGCTTTGCCACTTCCATGGTGAGCTGTTCCAGCTCTTCTGGCTCCATATGCTGGTATAGTAAAGATGCCTTTTCAACGCCCAGCGAAACCACCACAGCAGCCGCTTTTTGCGCACTGCTGAGATTTGGCTTTTTCTTCGCCGGTGGCGGAGGGGACGCAGGCTGTGCCTGTGCATCCTCCGCTTCTGCGGCTGCTGCAGCAGCCGCAGCGGCTTTCTTATCGGCTTTTTTATCCGCCTTTTTATCTGCTTTTTTTGTTTTATCAGCCATTTTCGTCACCCTCTCCCTTCAGCCAGCTCTTTAACATCTGGGCAGCAATTTCAGGGTTGCTTTCTGCAAATCTGCGCACTTCCTGACGCAGTTCCATGCTGCGTTCGGTATGCACATCCATAATGTCTGCGCCTTCTGGTTTTTGTTCTTCTTCCTCTGCTACAACTGCAGCATCTTCGGCTTCTTCTGCCGCGACAGCGGCGGCAGCAAGCGCTTCCGCTGCCATGAGTTCCTGTTCAAGCTGCTGCTGTTTCTTCTTCTTGCGGCGGCCAGACAACAGGATGAGGATAATCAACAAAATCAGGAACAAGACAATGCCGCCAATTGCTGCATAAATTACCCAAGGCGGCAGGTTAAGCCCTGGCACACCTGTATTTTCCTCGTCCTCGCCGGTTGCAGATGGGTTATAGAACGGCGTTGCAATGACAGAAACCTTTTGCCGTTCCATATCGGCAGAGATGCCTGCGGCACGCGCAATATGTGTAATCAGCGCATCGGTATTGATGGTGCCAGCTTCCAAGCTGTTAATGCTGACCGCCACCATGATATCGGTGACAACGCCGCCCGCGCTTTCGGTCTGGGTATGCGTATTGCTGACATCATAATCATATTCGCCATTGAGATCCAGCTGACGTTCATCACCGGTCGGCTGGTATTCCCCATTGACATAGGTGGAAATATCCGCGTTGGATTCGGTGCCCACAACGCCGCCTACGGTGGTATCCCCATCGCGGGCTATGGTCACGCTGTAAATATGTTTGCCGATGATGCCGCGCCCTTGTGAGCTGCCATCCTGCGCCCAAGTCGGTTCGGAATACTGGGTGGATTCCTGGTACTGACGGCTGACATCTACCGTGCTGTTGACGCCGATGCTGATGTTTTCTTCACCATACATCGGTTTCAGCACCTGCATGATAATGGCGCGGATACGGTTGTTGACTTGTTCTTCGAGTTGGAGTTTCAGCATTGCTGAATCTGAATTGCTGACATCGTCTGTATCAAAATATGTATTGCCTTCGGCGTCAGAAATGCTGACGTTTTCAATCACTAACCCTGGCACAGAATGGCTTACCATATTCCGGATTGCTTTTGCCTGCTTATCCGAAAGCATATTATTGCCAATCATTGTGACAAATACCGCGGCTTCCGCTTCGACAATGCTGTCGCGGTCAAGTACAAACCGGTCATCCGATCCTGGCGTAATATTAACGGTTGCATCTTTCACATTATCGAAATTCCGGATAATCGCGCGCAGGCGATCCTGCAAATCATAAAGCTGCAAGGCTTCCCTGTCGGATTCGGTGGAAAGCGCGCTGACATGGTCAAGGTACATCGAATATTTTGTACCAGAAGACGGGTAACCTTCCTGCAACAGTTTTGCTTTCAGTGAAACCTCCTGCGCTTCGGGTACAAGGATGGTATCATTATCTTGGATTTTGAAATCTGTAATATTCTGTTCGCCAAGATATGCTGTAATGGCGGACATATCCTCGCTGCTGAGATTGGCAAAAAGCGTGGTATATGGTTTATTTGACAGCACCACAGCCAGCACAATGCCCGCAATGAGAAGCACGCCCACAACCCCGATGATAATTGCCCATACTTTTTTGCTGATTTTCGCGAGCCGTTCTTTTAGTTTCGGCTTATTCTGATTTACATTCTCGTCCACGAACGTTCCCTCCGCTGTGAATATCTATTTGTGCCCAGCACCCCCGAAAGGGCATAACTATCCCTAACTGCATGGCTAACTAATGATATTATACACTGTCATTTCCTTTATTTCAAGCACTCATAAAAAAAACACGCTTGGCAAATCGTTCATTTTTTTATACAAAACGCTGGTACTAGACATAGAAAGTTTCATTTTATTGCAGAAAACCCGCAAAAAATGGGCTAGAACCGCAGTTCCAGCCCACTTTTTTTTCGTAAAAATTAACTTATGCACGGATATCCACAAGATATGGGCTTGGCTCAAGCATTTTGGTCAGCTCTTGCAGCGCCAATTCTTCGGTATCCATTGCTTTTTTTGTCACAGCGATATCAACTTGCTGGGCAAATTTTGCCGCGCTCATTGACATACTCGCTGATGCAATACTATTCATCATGTCCATGGTTGTTCCTCGCTTTCCATCAAGCCGGGGTTATGGCGATGGGGATTACTGGAGCAGCTGCAGGACGCCTTGCGGAACCTGGTTCGCCTGGGCGAGCATTGCCTGAGCGGACTGCACAAGGATATTATTCTTGGTGTAAGCCATCATTTCCTCAGCGATGTCGGTATCGCGGATTGCAGATTCAGCGTCTGTGATGTTTTCACGCATGACAGACAGGTTGTTGGTGGTATGGTCGAGGCGGTTAGAAATCGCGCCCAAATCGCCGCGGATACCAGAAACATAGTTAATCGCACTGCGGATTACATCAATTGCAGCCTGTGCGCCTTCCTGCTTGCCAATGTCGATACCATCAATACCCATAGCAGCAGTGTGCATATCGCCAATGCCAACCTTTAACTGGTTGTAATCATCAGATGTATCACCAATCTGGAGCGTCAAGCCACCCTTGCCTTCATAGAAGCTGACATTCAGTTTTGGGATAGTACCATCAGTAGCTGCGTTAGCTGTGATAGTAATTGTACCATCGTCAGCTACCTCAACAGTTGCGCCCTTTGCTACATTAGCAAACGCGTCACCAAGTGCCTTTGCGTCAGGCATTTTGCCAAAGTCAGCAACTTCAATTGGGGTATTCCCAGACTTCGCATTGCTGCCAGTCTTGACAAATTCATAGGTATGGGTATCCGTGCCATTGCTGATGGTCATGTAAGAACCTTCCTGAATCTTGTTCGGGTCGAACTTGAAGGAAACAGTTGGTACTTCATCACCATAAGGTGTCTTGATTTCCATAGCCTTGACAGCCGAACCTTTGGCTGCTGTAGTAATCTTTACGGTTGCGCCATCAGCAGATGCAACATAGTCCGGATTAGCAGGATCAGCGGCATCCTTCTTAGCTTGCTCATTAATTGCATCTACAAATTTTGCAGCAACATCGTTAACCTTTGTCAGATCATCAGCAACAACTGCAATATTGCTGCGGTTTGTTACATCGCGAGCATCCTTAACAACTTCATAGGTCTTGCCGCCAACAGTGATAGCAGTACCATATGCCAAATCTTTGTCAAGTGTGAAGGAAGATTCAGCAGCGCTTGGATCTGCACCCTTGGTAATGGTAGCGTCCACCTCTGCGGGGTCAGAGCCGCTGAAGGTCACATTGGTGATGCCGCCGCCGATACCAGCCTGTACCGGACCTGCCTTTTCAGAAGTGAAGATAATACCAGTTGCAGCACTAGCACCAATGCTAATCTCCTTGTTACTACCAAAGATGTCGCCAGCCTTGACTTGGCTTCCGTCATTCAGCGTAACCATAGTGGCGTCATCGCCGGTCTTTTCCAGCTGGGTCTTCATGTTAGTCAAAGTAGCAGCATAACTAGCACCAACCTGGAAGTCCTTGCCCACAGTCAGTTTGAGATTAAAGTTGCGACCATCGGACAGGGAGCCTGTCAGTTCAATCACATCGCCGTCACTAAAGTTAGTAGTATCGTCTGTACGAGCAATTGCATAGGTAGAAGCCACATTAGCAGTACCCGCTGTACCACAAGCAGTTGCAGGAACTGTTTTGTTACGGCTAGCATCATCAGCATTGGTACGTTCAACACTTGAAACATCAAACCGACCATCTAATTTTGCCTTAACATAGATACTACCAGTTTCAGCTGTAGCACCATCTGTTACTTGCACGTTTGCTTTCAAGTCAAAAAGGTCAGAAACTTTAAAACGGCTCTCATCTGCAACAGTACCGTCTTTATTCTCAAATTTAGTGTTATTCAACGCATTTACGATATTGGTGGTAGTTTCTGCATTAGTTCCTGCAATCATGTCGTCTGTAACAGTGACCTTTGCAACCAAGTTCGCGCCATTCTGTGCATCTTTAAAGGTAAATGTCAATACATCTCCAGCCTTAAGATCCATGCTGTCTGCCGGGGTGGCACCTGTAACGCCGCCATCAAACAGCTTTGTAAAGCCGCCTTTATCAGCTATTGCCGGCGTACCATTGGCAGTACCAGCAGTATATGTACCTGTACCAAAAGTTACGCCTGTATCATTAACCTTAACACTCTTAACGGCAACTTCGGAAGCACCCTCTGCTTTGGCGGTCATAGTGACCTTGGTGCCATCCACGGCAACATCAAACTTCTGGCTGATAGTGGCGTCTTTTTCCAACGCAGCCTTGATACTCGCAGCCTGTTCTTCCTTAGTAGCCCCTGTGATATCAGTGCCAAATGTTAATGTTTTATCACCAGGTGCGCCTGAACCAGCAAATGAAAGCACCATTGTGTCGCCGGTGCCAAACAGGCTGGAAACATCAATAGCAGCCTCTGCCTTTGTGCCGCCGCCATCTACGCCTGAGTTGATAGTCAAACCATCGGTAATATTTTTAGTGCCACGGGTAATCCCATCTGCACTGAGTTCAAAAGTAGACTGGGAGCCATCCAGCAGCTTGATACCGTTGAAGTTTGCACTGTCTGCAATGCGGTTGATTTCTTCTTTCAAAGAGTCAACTTCCTTTTGCAGGTTCAGGCGGTCAACCGGGTCATCATATGTACCGTTTGCGGACTGGGTTGCCAGGTAAACCATACGGTTCAGCATATCCTGGATTTCCTGCATTGCGCCCTCAGCAGTGTTTACCAGCGAAATGCCATCCTTGACATTCTTCTGAGCTGCTTCCAGACCGGTAATCTGCGCACGCATTTTTTCGGAAATCGCCAAGCCTGCGGCATCGTCGCCAGCACGGTTAATCTTGTAACCACTGGATAGGCGTTCCAGATTCTTGGACAGCGCTGAGGTGTTGTTGGAATAGTTCCGATAGGCGTTCATCGCCATAATGTTGTGTTGGATACGCATAAAAAAAACTTCCTCCTTAAAGCTCTTCGGGGACATCCGTTTCCCCTGCATTCCAATGAAAATATGAAATTTTCCGGGCAGTGCCTCTGGCTGGCATCATGCCGGCCTGCGCATGGTGTGCAGCTCCTTAACTGCCCTCATAATATATATCGGTGTTTCCGGCGGAAAAGTAAGCGCCCCAGGGAAAAATTTTTCCCCGGGGCGCAAATTTTTTATTTCACTGCTGGTTTTGCATTTTCTGCATTAATATTTGCTGTAATCAAAGCCGGCAGGTTCCGCGGACACGGTTTCCTGCGCCTGCGGCGCGGGTGCGGGCGGGATGTAGCCGCCATCTTTTTTCAGCGTGAAGCGGGACATCAGCTGATCCATAATCTGCGACTGGCTGGAAAGCTGTTCGCTGGCAGCGGCAGTTTCCTCGCTGGTGGCGGAGTTGGTCTGCACGACAGCGGAAATCTGGTCAATGCCTTCGCGGATCTGCTCAATGGATTCTGCCTGACGTACGCTGGCAGTCGCGATATCGCCCATCATGCCAACGGCCTGACTAGTAAGGTTTTTAGTCAGTTCCAGCGCTTCAGATACGTCTGTGACATAGCCGCTGCCCTTCTGCACAGCAACAATCGCGTTTTCAATGCGTTCCTTCGTTGCCTTGGCAGCCTCATCAGACTTAGAAGCAAGGTTACGCACTTCATCTGCGACAACGGCAAAGCCCTTGCCGGCAGAACCTGCGCGAGCTGCTTCTACAGCGGCGTTCAGCGCAAGAATATTGGTCTGGAATGCAATATTTTCAATGGTATCAATAATGGCGCGGACTTCTTCGGCAGCGCTCTTGATTTCGTCCATCGCGGATACCATATGTCCCATATGACCGCTGCACGCGAGCACCTGACCGCCTGCTTCATCTGCCATTGCCTTAGATTTCTGGGCAAGTTCGGAGTTCTGGACTGCACCCTGGGTAATCTCGGCAACTGTTGCGGAGAGTTCCTCAACCGCGCTTGCCTGCTGGGTTGCGCCCTGTGCAAGTGCCTGCGCACTGTTAGATACCTGGTCTGCGCCGGAAGATACCTGGTCAGAAGACTGGGCAATCTGTGCCAGTGCATCGCTGAGGCTGTTATTAATACGGTGGATGGATTCCAATACCGGCTGCAAATCGCCAACATAAGATTCGCGGTTGCGAGAACGGATATCAAAGTTACCATCTGCCATAGCGCCGAGAACATATTCGATATCATTGATAACGGCAGTCAAATCATCAACCACTAATTTAGAAGCTGCAACCATATCACCGATTTCATCCTGCGAGTCGATAGACGGCAGCGGGGAATGTAAATCGCCATGGGCAAGTGCCTGGAGGCGTTCAACACAAGCAGCCAGCGGCTTTGCGATATCCTTGGAAATCTTAGAAGTCACCATTAACCCAAGCAGCAGCGCAATAATAATCAATGCAAACACGATAACCCGGCAGATAACAACAACATTTGCAACCTGTTCGCGCATTTCGTCGCCCTGGCGGACTTTTTCATTCATCAGGCTGCTTAAACTGTCATAGATCGCGTCATAGGAGGTATCGAGTTCTGACGTCAGGCGGCTTTGCAGCTGGCGCATAGTAAATTCATCCGTAATGCTTACGCCTTGATCTGCCAGTTCTTTTGCCAGCGTCTGGTATGTACCCCACGCGGTTTTTGCCGTAGCAAACTGGGATTTTGCCGTATCACTTTGCAGTGATGATTCGACTTCATCCATATATTGCTGTATGTTGGAAATCAAATCCGGAATCTCACTTTTTGCTGACTGGCTGGCTGATGCATCAATGTAGCTGATTGCGTCATGGACTCTGCCATCAAGCTGGGCAAGGTCACCCATTGCCATGCCGACATCGCCCTGTGCAAACCCAAAATAGGTAAGCCCATCGTCATACCGCTGTTGGATATCGGACATCAGGAAGGTACTCACAAGACCTGAAATACTCGCCAGGATTGCAATACCAATTACGGAAATCGTAATTTTCTTCCTGACCTTAAGATTTTTGAACTTCATTTCAAAGCTCTCCTTACTTAGAATATTTTAATATGGCTGCCCGCCAGCAAATGCGGCGGATGATTATGGCTGTTTTGACTGGTCTGCGCAGTTTTTATCCGCAACTCGGAATGTATCCCGTAAATCGGCCAGCATTGGACGGATTTTATCGAGTTCGGCTTTATTCCGCCCAAGCTTAATGCGATTGAGTTCATAGCTGAAAAAATCATAGAGCCTGTGCAAATCCCGGCTGATGGGATATTGTGGGTCAAGCGTATCATCAAGATAGCGCAGAATTGCCAAGCTGCGGTCAACTGATTCATCAAGCAGCGGATAATTTTGCTGTGCAAGTGCCAGTTCACAACGTCCCAGCCGTTTTACCAGTTCGTCATACAGCAGGAGCAAAAGCTCGTTGGAGGTCATAGAGTTTATGGACTGTTCCTTATACTGCTGATAGCCTTTGTTCTCCATAATGACTCCTTACTATGTTAGCTTCCGTTGCCCATCATCAAGCCGGACAACATAGAGCTTTGGTTATTCATCTGAGCCATTAACTGTTCCAGCGCAGTGAATTGTTGGGTATAATAATCCACACGGTCGCTCATTTTGTCCTGCCATTTTTCGATCTGGTTGGTCAGGTTATCGTATTCGGTTTGCAATGTATTGCTATTGATAGAAGTTGGTGCAAAGGCAGAACCTGCGCGCTGAATGAGAATGCCAGGGCTGCCAGTCGATGTGTTTGCATACATATCCAGCACATCTTTCACATTCTTCATCAGCCCATCGGATTCCGCACCATTTTCCTTGGATTTGGTGAAGATATCACGCACGCTGTCCGGATCGCTTTCCAGCGCTTCGCGCAGCTTGTTGGTATCCAGATCCAATGTCGTCAGGTAGGAAGAATATGAAGTGGTAATGCCGATTTTCGCAAGCGCATTGCTGTTTTCGCCGGTCTGATCGCCCACTGCGGTAATTGCCGAACGCAGTTTATCATGCAGGGTAGACAAATCGCTTTCGCCGAACAGGATGCCTTGTTTTGCCTTTGCTTCATAGGCTTCAATTGCGGCGTCACTCATAGTTTCCTTATCGCTGTCGGTCAGCGGCATATAGCGATCCTTGGAGGATTTGGTTGCCGGAAGGGTTGCATATTGCTCACGGATTTCCGTAACCAGTGCGTTGTAATCATCAACAAAGGTCTGGATTGCATCAATGATGGTATCACTATCTGTTTTGGTTTCAAAAGTGATGGGGTCTGCCGCTTTATCGAGTACATCTGTCGGCTTTCCGTCCGAATCCAGCTTATAGCCGAAAGTGCCCTTCAAGGTAATAGACAAGCCATCCAAATCGACAGTGTTGGAAGAACGAACCATATCCATTGGGGTGCCGTTGACAGTCGCGGTAAAAATAGCATCCTGACCGGCTTCAAATTTGGTTCCAGCTGGTTCTGCTCCATCCTTAAAGCCAAAAATCTCTGCCAGTGGCCCACTCATTTCAACTTTGCCAGCAGCGCCGGTTTCGGTTGCCGTGATGGAAAATTCATTGGTCAGCTTGGAATAGCTGATGTTCACACCAGCATCTTTGTTGCTGTTGATGCTGTTCATCATGCTTTCCAGGGTTGTATTCTTGTCAAATTCAATGGTTGTACCATTGATGGTGATGGATTTCTTTATTGGGTTTCCATCTTTGTCTTCTGTTGCTCCATCATAGTTTTGGAAAGCTTTTTCACCAAGGATTTCGCCAAGTGTCCGGCTGGTGTTGACATAAGTGCTGACGCCCTTATCTGTCAAGCCAAACGCCTTGCCAACCTCAGATGTAACATTCAGCGTAGAACCCTTTGCAACCTGGAATGTAAAAGATGGGGCTGGATTACCTTCTGTATCCGTCCCGTCCAAAACGCCAACGGTTACCTTGCCTTCGCCAAACTTTTCCGCAAGTTTTACATTTAGCTGTGCTGCAAAGCTGTTTACGTAATCTTGATTGCCAACACTGGTTTCATCACCAAATGCTGGTATGCCAGCTTTCACAGCGTCCATAAAATCCTTATCAAAGGTGATGGTTTTGGTGGTGCCATTGAAGGTGAAATCCATAGACTTCCCTTGCAGGTATGTCATGGTTGGAACCTCAGTGGACAGCTTTTTATCGCCCACGTTGATGCTGGTTGCATCTTCGCCAGGGTCAAGTCCCAATGTCGTTTTTGCATGGCCGCTTGCGCTGCTGATATAGACGCTGTTGCCTGCGCTGGACTTATCCGCAAAGCTAATTACGCCATTGCTGTCAACCTTTACATCAATACGGTCGCTTGCCTTGACATATTCGCCATTGCCGGCCTTCACATAAGATTCTTCCAGTTTTTCGCGGATGCCATCTGCCAATTCTTCGGCATTTTTATATGTATCCAGTTCGCCAAAACTCAGATACACGCTGCTGCCGCCATATTTAATGGTCATGCTGCCATCTATTGTGCTGACATCGGTTTTGCCGCTGAGATCAAAACCGGCACCGCTTACGGTAAGCGTTTTGCCATCTGCACTCTGAACAGCCGCAAGTTTCCCTGCCGCTGTATTATTTGCGCCAATGGTATATTTTGCAGCGGTGGCAAGCTGTTTGATTGCATCAATGCGCACATCACTGCTGGTACGCCCAGACGCGGATACTTTGGACGCATTATCGCCGCCTGCGGTTGTCAGCACAGCTTTATTGAAAAAGCTCTGGCTGAACAAGTTGGTGCTGGAGGTATAGGATGTATATTTCCGCGTCATGGCAACCATTTTGTCAATAATGCTGCGGTATGCATCCTGTTTCCACTGTACCAATTCTTGTTGCTGTTGCAGGGAAGTGATTTTGGATTTATAACCAGACACTGCGTTTTCAATCAGGGTTTCGGTATCCAGACCGCTGGCTAGACCGCTGATCACGTTTCGGTTGCCATAAATACTGGTTGCACTGCTGCTACCGGTTAAACTGCTGATAGACGCCATATCACTCAACTCCTATCCATTTCATGATTTGTAAGATTACTTTTGGAAAAAACCAACGCACAGGTGCTAACTCTTTTCACATTTATATCGAAATATAAATAGCGGGTGGTTTTTTGGGAAAAAGCCAAGCCCGACAGGGCAACGCCATCTGCTGCTGTTCTTCATTATTTATATCGACACATTTACGGGAAAAGTTAGCTGCACGCCGCAAACAAATTCATCCTTTTGCCCGTAAATGTATGGAATCCACAGAAAGAGGGTGCATTTGAACATGGCAAACACAAATGGTCAGGCAGGCACGCCGGCTGACGCTCCGGTCTGCCTCAATGTGATGCAGGAAATCGTAGAGGAAAAAGCGGACAAATACATGGGCAAAGCGAATATGTGCTGCTGCCCACGCTGCCGCATTGATGTCATTGCGCTGACGCTCAGCCGCCTGCCATCGAAATATGTGGTTGTGCCGTCGCATGAACGGCTGCCAATGGTATCGGTTTATGAGGAGCGTTACAGCACCTCCATCATTTCCAATTTAATGTGGGCGTGCGAACGGGTACGTGACAATCCGCGGCATGATGAAGGTGAACAACGTGTTGCCTTCTGCCGCTGACTTCCGGCAAAACAGGCGGTTCGGGATTTTTTCCGTGCCGCCTATTTTTTTTGCCCGCTGCCCGGGTGCGGCAACTGCCCAATGGCTTCAAGAAGCACATTCGGCGCTGCTGCATGGGCTGCATCCTGGTTGACACGCATTGCGCTGACAAGTTCCTCACGCAACACAGTAATTTCTTTTGGGGCATCAATTGCCAGCCTGACGCCGCCATCTTCAGTGCTGATGACTGTGATTTTAATATTATCGCCAATCAGCAGTGATTCCCCTGCTTTGCGCCGGAGGATCAGCATCAGACTTCACCTCTCCCTTCAAACTCCGCAAGCCGGTGACGCATCCCATAGGTATCACCTTCCAAAATAACCTGCATTGCCTGGCGGGTATCATCATTGATAACCACTGGGCATTTCATATTGAGGGTGCTTTCTGCGGCTGGGCTTTTGACAACGCACAGCACATAATAGCATAATTCCCGGCTGTCCGCCACGCCTAACGCTTTGAGTTCCTCCTTTTGCAGCACAGGTGCATATGCCGGGTTCACCATAAATGGGTTCATGACGACAAATGCCAGATCCGGATCTGCAAGGCTTTGCAGGCACAGGAGCGCGGATTCACCTCCCTCAAATGGGAGAAGCAGAAATTCCCGCTCGCTTTCAAACGCGAACAGCCCTTTGGGAAAGGTCAATGTATCTGTTTTTTCGTATTCAATTTCTCCGAAATATTTTGTTGCTGTTTTCAAACAGTCCCCTCCTGAAAAAAAGTTACGCCTCAATATCTACTGGTTTATAGTTTGGGTCAGCAGATGGCGGAACATACAATGCGCCGCCCACATATTTAATAATGACATCTGGCTGTTGTGCCACGGAAATCTCGATATCACCTGGGACAAACTCAAAGCTGGCGTCCTCAATCTTCCAGTCAAAATTCAGTTTATCCATTTCATAGCGGATTTGCATTTCTGCGGGTTCCCAATCGATATTGACGCCGCCTTTCGGAAGGAAATCTAAACCAAACTCCATTTTTATATCCTCCTGCACTGGCTGCGCGGCAATCTTTGCAAGCACATTTTCACCAATATGCGCATTGAGCAGCAATTCCCCCTGCCGCGCATAGGTTGCGGTTGCCTCATAAGCAGCCTGTTTCCCCCGCTGTGCAGCTTGCACAATACTCCTTATTGGCGTTGGGGATACCGAATTACGCGCTTCAAAGGTATCCATTTTCAGCCGGATTGGGCGGCTTTTGATGTTCATTTCACCGCTGCCCGAGCGGCTGATTTCCATTTCGGCTGTCCCGCGGGAATACTCCAGCCGGGCATCCTTGATTTTCATCTCGATTTCAATCGGGACGGTCTTGATTTCAATCAGGGGGTACATAAACAGCCTCACTCCTTTTTACAAAAAATAGTTTCCCACCTGTATGTAATGCTTATTTCATATAATCAAGCAGCGACTGGGACAAAATCTGCATCCCAATCTGAAGCCCTGCGTTATAGCTGTAACGCGCGTTCAGCAGGTCTGTAATGGCGGCTGCCGGGTCGATATCTTCGACTTCATTGATTTGGATATTCAGGCTATCCTTTGCAGCGATAAGCTGGGTTTCGTTATTTTTAAGGAAAGTGGATTTTGCGTCATGCTCAACGAATTTTTCCAGCATAGCATTTGTGGAATCCTCCATTTTGCTTACCAACTGATGGAATCGCTCGTATTTTGCGCCGTTTTCTTCCCAACTGCCATCATCTGGGCTTGCTTCAGATAGAAGCTTGCTGGCTTCCATCATTAGCGATACCGCATTCAATGGATCGCCATCAGCATCCCTGCCAAAGCCAAGGAAATCAATACCCGACAACGCAGAATTATAAACCGTGGAACTGATCGGGTTGCCTTCACTGTCCTCACGCATCCCAAGCCCGATATCAACGAAGGTAGTTTCAGCATTCATTTCTTTCAGCTTTTCATATTCGGGTGTACCTTCTTTCGCATTAACGCTGACACCGCGATAAAGCAGTTCGCCGCTTGCCTCATCCCAGGTAAAGGGGACATTCAAGCCATCCGCACCGGCGAAAAGATAATTATCCGTATATTTGGTGTTCATAAGCTGAACCATACCTTCTGCGGCAGCTTTAATGGTCTGTGCCCAAGTCGTACGTGCACTAGCATCCGCACCGTTTAAGGCACGCAGTCCGGAAAAGTCCCCAACTTTATTTTTGAGATCGTTTTTCACTTTATCCATTGCGCTTTCTGCCTGCTGGAAAGTCGTCATAACACGGCTGTTGCTTTCCAGTTGGTTGCAAGTGTTCCAATGGGAACGGCGGAGCTGGAATGCCCGCGCAGCAGCGGCGGGGTTTTCCGCATACGAATTGAAACTGCGTTCAGTTTGTACCCGGATGATTGCATCACTCAGCCGCTTTTTGGATGACATCAGGTTGTTTTTATAGGTGTACATCATCGCGTTAGTTGTGACACGATATATATTCATGGTTGCAGTTCTCCTTCCTGAAAGGGATGTTTTATTCTTACAGTGCAGTGCCGTTGATGAGTTTTTCCAGCATTTCATCCAGCGTTGTCAGCAGACGGCACGCCGCAGAATAAGACTTGTTATATTGCATCATTGCAACGGCTTCATCGTTAAGGTCAACACCAGATACGCTGTCGCGGTCGTTATAAATATCATTGACCGACGAAACATAGTTTATGAGGCTTGCTTCGGTTGTGTGTTCATCGGTTGCAAGAGTAGACGCCATTTTGGTCATCATATCTTGGAATGTACCGGTAAAGAATGGCGTATCCGCAGAGGGGGAATCTGCACCTGCCGGGATATCCCCTGGCGCATAGTTATGTTCCTTTTCGGTCAGCAGCGAAACCATATGGCGCAGGTTATCATTGATGGTGCTTTGCGGATGGTCGGGGTCAACTTCCTTTTGGGTTTGCAGCACGCGAGTGGTACCATTTGCCCAATCAAGGGAAACCGAAATATTCTTTGCGGTGATCCCTTCGGGGTTGCTGCCATTGCCATCGCTGGAGAACAATACGCCGCCTTGATAGTAACGGTGCAGCACAGGATTGGCTTCCTCGGCTGTTGGTTTCCACACAGGATTATCCGGGTCTGTGTTATCCAATTCACCTTTATAGAACTTTGGCGAACCTTTAAGCTTCAGTGCATCTTCTTCCTTTGTAACGGGTTTACCCTCTGCATCTTTTATCACAACGCCGTCCACAGTATATGCGCCAGCAGTAGCGTCAAATAAGATTTCATTGCCTTGCACATCAACATAGTTACCATCTGCATTTTTCTTATAACCGTCAATGACGATTACATCCCCGTTGAGATCAACAAACTGTCCATCATCATTTTTCTGATATAGCATATCTGCAGAATGATTCGGCACCTGGTTTGCTTCATTGAGCGTATCCGCCAGCTTCTTGGCAAAAGCGTCCAGCATATTCTGATAATATGGAATACCGCGCTTAGTTGCCGCGTTCGGGTCAACATTCGCAATTTCGTCCGCTGATGTATATTCACCTTCTTCGGTCAGCAGTTCACGCCGTGCCTGCAAGCCGCCATAAAGATCGTTATCCAGCAATTTAATGTCTTCCGCTGGCACATCTGTAAATGGTATATTTCCATTCGGCTGTGTCTTATCACGGATGAGCATTACATCTCCTTTGGGGTCAGTCGGGGCTTTCAGCGTAATGTCAAAATGCGGGTCAATTTCATCGGTATAGATGATATTCCCTTCTGCATCTTTTTTCGGTGTGACGCCATCTGCCTCCATTTCTGGCACCTTCGCAAGTTCCAGCTGAGTGGCAAAGCGACCGTTAATCAGCGTTGCGTTTTTATTCGGGCTTTTGGGGTCGCCGCCATCCATTTTGATAATCAGCTTTTCTACAGTGTGCCCATCGCCAATATCCTCGTCAACATAAGACACGTTAATCCGGATATACTGCGAAAGTTCATCGATGAACATATTCCGCTGGTCGCGCAGTTCCAGCGCGTTGCCGCCATGGATATCACTCTTGCGGATTTCCACATTTAAATCTTGGATTTTGGTCAGCAGTTTGTTGACTGTATCAACATCCTGCACCATCGCTGTCTGATGGTTATTCCAAACCTGTTCCAGCTTTTCCGCATAAGTACGCAGTTCAGAAACCAATGTTTCTGCCGCCTTGCGGACTAAGGTGTCATATTCATCCTTGCCGGCGCCATCGGTCGTCAGGCTTTGCATCTGCTGGATAAAATCATTAAATGCCGCTTCCACAATGCCCTTGCCTGGGTCTTCGGAGTCGCCCTTTGCAACCTCATCCAGCACGGCAGAAATATCTTTCAGCCCATTCCATTTGGTTTGCGCCATGCCGACATTAGACATTTCTGTCCGGTATCGGATATCTAAATATGGGTCGCGCATCTGGGAAACGCCGGAAGTCATTACGCCATTGCCTACCTTGACATCCCATTTAGAGGCATAGCGGTCTGTGCCGCCGACAACTAGGCTTTCCAGTTCAAGCTGTTGCCGGGTATATCCAGCAGTATTGACGTTTGTAATATTATTGCCGGTGACCTGCATGGCCTTTTGTGCGGCATAAATGCCAAGCTGCGCCATGGAGAATGCACCGAATGTAGAAACTGTGCTCATACTCTGTCACATCCTTTTTCCATTGTAGTCCAAAAGTGAACAGGCACTTATGCCCTGAAGTCTGTTTTCATACCGCCAGGCGGTGTTTCCGGCGGCTGCTGCTGGGGTTGTTGTGGCTGCTGCCCCTGCTGCTGTTGTTGCGAAATCATCCGTTCAATGTCATGCAGCCCGCGCTCCAGTGCAGAACGTGCCGCTGTGGATGCGCTTGAATATAAATCATATTGCCGCCGCAGGTTTTCTGCCGTCTGCTGCGCCTGCCGGCGTAAATCTTCTGGGTAATTCGCCGCCAGACCTGACAACGGGATGCCTTCCAGCCCAAGGGCTTTTAACAGGGTTTCCCGCCGCTTTTCAATGCTCCGCAGTGAAAGGCTAAGCGCCTGTTCCTGCCGAATACATTCATCCAACCCCAGCAAATCGTTCTCATGCACTGCTTTCAGCTTTTTGCTGGCAATGCCATTGAGATGGTCAAGCGTACCGGTTAACTCCTCCAGCAGTTTCAGATATTTTTCTGCATCTGTCATGTTACACCTCCCAGGCAAACAGCATTTTCCGTGCAATGGCAGCTGCATCTACTTGATATTCCCCTGCCTGCACCTGCTGGCGCAGTGCGGCGATATCGCCGGTTGTGGTTGCCGTGCGTATTTCGCGGGAGAGCCTGCCCTGTAATTCCTTCCGGAATGAGCTGCCTGCATTGATGGTAACCTTGTCAAAGTGCCGTTCAGCACCTGCCTGTACGGGATTCCTTCCTGCTGTTCGCACCGGCTGCACGCGCCCTGCGCTGCTGACCATTGGGATTCCGTTTCCGGGCGAAATTATCATAAGTCCGCCCTCCTTTCTAAGAGAAATACTCAGCTCCGGCGTTTCAGGCGCCGCAGCAATACACTTGCAATATTTTCACAAGATGCCTGTTCACATACCGCGCCGAGCTTATAAGCGGCATTCGGCATCCCATATACAACACAGGATTTTTGATCCTGCCCAATGGTGTATGCACCTTTTTGGCGCATGGCAAGCAGCCCTTTTGCGCCATCCGCCCCCATGCCAGTCATAATCACACCCAGCATGGTGCAGCGCACATTTTCCGCCATGGAATGGAACAGCGCATCAACTGAAGGCCGGTGCCCGCTGACCTTTTCCCCAGGCAGACAGGAAACATAATACCCACCGGCTGCATTGCGCTGCACCCGGCATTGGAAATCGGCAGGGGCAATCAGCGCCAGCCCGCGTCGGATCTCATCACCATTTTTCGCCTCACGCACTTCCATGCTGCACAAGCGGTCCAGCCGGTCGGCATACATTTTGGTGAATCCTACCGGCATATGCTGTACAATCACCATGCCTGGGATATCCGCCGGCAAGCGCTTCATTACTTCCAGCGTTGCTTCCGTACCGCCAGTGGAAGCGCCCAGCCCAATAATGCACTGCCCTGGCATCGTGCCAAGGGCTGGCGCAGGGCCTGCCCCAGCAGGTTCTGGCACCTGGCGGCGCACCCTTGCGTGCGACGCAACCACCACCTTTTGCGCCAACGCACGGATAAAACTGTCTGTGCTTTGGGTTCCATCCGGCTTGCGTACAAAATCCACCGCCCCTACATGCAGCGCATCAAATACGCCAAGGTTCAGCGAGGAAACCAACACCACAGGCAACGGGTACTCAGGCAGCAGCGTCCGCAGGAACTCCAGCCCAGTCATACCAGGCATTTGCACATCGCAGGTCATCACATCCGGCTGCAGGCGCATCACTTTCTGTTTTGCGTCAATGGCATTGATTGCATAGCCAATGACTTCAATATTGGCAAAGGCATTCAGCCCATCCATTATCATCTTGCGCGCCACAAGGGAATCATCTACGACCAAGACACGCACTTTTTTCGGCTGCACAGCCTAAGCACCTCCTCTATTTCTGGAAAATCGACGGACCGACACGCCTATATTTCGTGTCAGGTGTCAGGTTTTCTGACATACTGATAATCAGATGCCCCCCTGGCACTGTCGCATCATAAAACCGCTGCGCCAATGCTTTCTTAGTTTCCTGATCAAAATAAATCATGACATTCCGGCAAAAAATTACATCAAATTTGCGTTTGAACTGGATGGGTTCCATCAAGTTAAACTGCCGGAAAATTACATTCTCACGGATGCGCGGCGCAACCTTAAACCGGGTACCGCCTGCCGATACAAAATATTTGCGTTTCCATTCCTGCGGCAAGGTATCCGGCAATTCATAGATGCCAGCCTGGGCTTTGCCCAGCGCATCCATTGAAAGGTCAGTTGCAAGCAAGCGGGTATCCCAGTTGCCCGCCTGCGGCCCCAGGTAATCCATAATATACATAGAAATATTATACGGTTCCTCACCAGAGGAGCAGCCTGCGCTCCAAATGGAAAGGCAGCGGTCACGCTGGTGCTTGCGGACAAGGTCTGGCAATATCTTTTGCCGGAAATAATCAAACGCGCCCATTTCGCGCATGAAATATGTATAGTTTGTGGTCAGTTTGGACAGCAAATGGTTGATATCCTCGCTGGTGCTTTTAGAAAGCATATAATCCACATATTCTTTATAGCTTGAAAAACCTTTGCCTTTTACAGTGCTTCCCAAACGGCTGACAATTAACTGACGTTTCTGGTGCAGGTCGATGCCATATTTCCCTTGCACAAATTTAACTAGCCGCTGGAAATCATTGTCGGCAATCGGGAGCAGGGCATTGCCCTTTAATTCACTGCTCATGGAGCAGGCAGGTGCAGTCAAGCACCATCACGGTACCACTGCCATCGGGCAGGCTATACATACCGCTGACCAAACTTGATAACAATGGCATCTGGCTGTTTTGGTACGGCACTGGCAGAATCGCCCGTTTTTCAATATCCACGAGCTGTTCTACGGCATCCACCCGGATGCCGACCTGCACAAACTGGTCGTTTAAGACAATTGTTGTCTGGCCGTTTTCTTCCGGCATCTGGCCAAGCATCAGCCGGAAATCAATAATTGGCATAATGCGCCCACGCAGGTTGATAACCCCGCTGACGTGTGCGGGCAGCATAGGCACCAGTGTAACATTTGCTTCGGTGATGATATCCATTACCAAATCGGTATTCACCCCAAACAGGATGCCATCCGAACGGAAAATTAAATATTTTTCGGTTTCCACCACAGGCGTGGTATCTACCACATAATCTGCCGGCTTTTCGACAGCAAACAAGCCTTCTTGCATCAGCACAAACTCCTTTCTTGACAGCACACCATGCCCTGCTCAGCCCTCGGCATGGGCGGCGGCATAAATGCTTGCAACATCCAGGATAATGCTGATTGTGCCATCGCCAAGGATAGTACAGCCTGAAATGCCATAATTCTTTACGCCGTAATCATTGATATAGGATGGGAACGGCTTCACCACAACCTGCTGTTCGCCAATCAGGTCATCAACAAACAGGCAGTAGGATTTTTCGCCGGATTCCACCCACAGCACAATGCCTTCCCCGAAATCTTCCACGCCTTGCTGGAGGTTATAGAACTCCTTGGCACGGACAACTGAATAGAAATTATCAGTCAGTTTAATCATTTCGCCATGAACGGCATCATGCACGATATCATTTTCTGTGAATTTAAAAATCTGCCGGATATTATTGATTGGCACGGTGAAAATCGAATTGCCAACCGAAACTTCCATACCATCCATAATCGCCATAGTCAGCGGGATTTTGAGTGTGGTCGTCATCCCTTTGCCGCGTTCGCTGGTAATGGTGACGCTGCCGCCGACATTTTCCACATTGCTCTTGACAACGTCCATGCCAACGCCGCGCCCGGAATACTCAGTGACTTCGACATTGGTGGAGAATCCCGGCATCAGCAGGAAATTCAGGATATCCTTATGGGAATATTCCACGCCAGGCTGTGCCAAGCCCTGCCGCATTGCTTTATCTAAAATCGCGTCGTCATCCGCGCCGCGCCCATCGTCAATGACTTCGATAATGACTTCGCTGCCAGTATGCCTTGCCGAAAGGGTAATCTTGCCAACTGGGTCTTTACCTGCGGCAATGCGCTCTTCCGCGGTTTCCTCAATGCCATGATCCATAGAATTACGGACAATATGCATAATCGGGTCGCTGATACTATCCACAATGGTTTTATCCACTTCAGTATCTTCACCAATAAGGGTAAGGACGGTTTCCCGGTTCAGCTTTTTGCTCATATCGCGCACAATGCGTTTCATTTTCTGGAATGTCGCAGAAACCGGCACCATGCGCAATGACATGGAAACATCCTGCAATTCATCGGTCAGCGCACGGAGCTGACGGGATGCCTGGGTGAAATTATCCAGTTTCAGCCCTTTGAGGTCTGGTGACGCTGTCACCATGGATTCTGTAATAACAATTTCACCGACAACCGCCATCAGTTTATCCAGTTTGCCAAGGTTGACGCTAATCAGGCTTTCCTTTGCGTGCGGCTGCGCATTCTGTGGGCGAGCTGCCGGTGCCGCTTCTGTCGGCACAGGCTGCGGCGCTGCTGCAGGCTGTGCTGCCGGTTTCTCCGGCTGTGCCTGGGCCACAGGGGCAGCCGCCTGCGGTTCTGATTCCGGCGGCGCTGTGTAATCCAGCGACTGGTAGGAACTGACCGAACCTGCACCCGCAATTTGTGGGATTGCCATTTCACGGTCTTCCGCGTTTGTAAAGCGCAGATAGAACCCGTTTTCTACAATAAAGGATGCGGTATCCGGATTGGATTCCACATCAGCAGGCAAGCAGTCAAACGTTACGCCTTCGCAGGCTTCCCGCACCGAGCTGAGCAGCATAAATGCCCGCAGGTTTTCCATGCCGCAGCCTTCATCAAAGAAAACCTGAAGGGCGTATGGGTAATCACTGCTTACATAGCGTGCGTCTGTGGCATCCGCTTCTGTGCTGGCTGCGCCTGTTTCGACTGTTGCCGCGCCGCCTTCCGGCGGCTGAATCTTGTCTGAAAATGCGTTTACCTTTGCCAGCAAACCGTTGATATCCTCGGTCAGCGGCTGGTTATTCTCTATTTTTTCGACCTCCCCACGGAAAAAGTCGATTGACTGGAAAATCAAGTTAAATAATTCCGGCCGGAGTTCCGCCGGGATAACATCCATGGATTTCTCACGGATGATAAAGAACAAATCCTCTACGCGGTGTGCGACCGTCATGAGTGAATTAAATTCCATCATAGCAGAGGAACCTTTGAACGTATGCATGATCCGGAAGATTTCATTGACTTCATCTTCCGAGAAGCTTCCTTCTTTTTCAGCGGATAAAACAAGCTCATCCACCTGTTCCAGCAGCGTATTCATTTCAAACAAATACGCTTCCATCATGTCGTTGCCCATATTATATTCCGCCTTTTCTAATTTTTGTTTTTGGCTGCTGCCAGCCCCAGCGCGCAGACAGCCCTTTCATAATATTTATCGGTAATTCCCCGAAAAAGGTTAATGTTATCGCCATATTTTTTTCACCTGCTTAAAAATTTTAGGCTTCAGCCTGCCAGTCCATTGACTTCCAATGTATAAACCCCTTCTTGCCCGCAGACAAACGCTTCAATGGAATGATATGCAAAAATATCCGGCTGGGTGCCTAAAAAGATATCCAGCAGCACTTCGGCTGAATCATCATCCGCGATCGCGCTTAGCCCTTCCAGGCAAAGGGTTTGATTAAACCCTTGTGGGGACAATGGATATGGCAGCAGCCCCTCTGCCAAAGCATAAAAGCGGCTGCCCCCATGTTCTTCCACAGGGATACTTGCCAGTCGTTCCAACGCAAGCGCATACAACCCAGCGGCATGGATGGCTTCAAACAGCATATCTTGCTGGGCATCCAGCCATTCCAGGCAGCGGCATACCTGCACTTCAAATTGTGGCAACATTACATCTGCTCTTTCTGCGGCACTATAAGAAAGGTAAACCGTCACTTGCTGTCCCCAAAGCATCCGGCTGTATTCTTTTTCATAGCCTTCCCAGAAATCTTCCTGCTGATATATCCATCCCTTCATCTGCTTCCCCCCTTTTTCCTATGATTATAGCACGTTCCATGCCATCTTGCCATGCTGATTTGCCCTTGTCTATTTTAGCACGCAAAAAAGCTCCCCGCCCTTGGCGTAGGAGCTTTTATATTATTTCTGGTAATAAACTGCGGTCACAATGCCATCCACCAGGGATACCGCTGCCGTGCTGTATGCTTCGCCTGTGGATACTAATCCGCCGGAAATCAAGCCATATGGGCTAATGGATACGGCATCGCAGTCCTCCGCTACGGTAACTGCCTGCCCATTGACGGTTAAGATACCATTTTTCCAATCCACTTTTTGATCCATCGTGCGGGACTCACCAAGTTTTACGGTGAAATCTTCCCCTTCGCCCTGCATTTCCTCACAGGCATAAAGGCCAGATAGCTTTTGTCCCTGCGCCGCGTTTTCTACAATAACATTGGCATAAAATACATTACCCACACACAGGTTGACCACATTGTCACGCTGCATATATGCCGGATTGCCATCTTCATCGGGTTCCAGCATCATCGCACGGTACAGCATGACCGCCATTTCTGCCCGTGTCACAGGTTGTTTGGGATTCAGCTTGCCATTTGCGCCGCTAATAACGCCTGCTTTTGCCAAAGCGGCAATATCACCCTGCGCATAACGAGAAATACTTTCCGCATCAGAGAATACGCCCAAATCACCAGGTTCAAACAAAAGCCCGGATTTATTCAATGTGCGGCGCAGCATGACCATTGCATCCTGCCGGGTCAGTTCGCCTTTAGGGTCAAATTTACCTTTGGCGTCACCAGATACAATGCCCAGATTTTTTGCAGCGCTGACCGCACTGCTGTAATACGCGTTTTCTGACACATCAGAAAAGCTGCCGCCGCCGACATATTCCTCCATGTCATAGGCGCGGTTGAGCATGGTGACAAAATCCGCCCGGCTTAACTTATCTTCCGGGCTGTATACACAATGATCCGTACCGCTGACAATGCCAGCATTCGCCAAATAGTCAACCGGCTGAACCACCCACGAGAGATGCTCATCAACATCCGCAAAAAATACGGAATGGCTGGGGACATACACCAGCCCGCTGCGCTGTATGACGCTGGCAGCCGCTGACGCATGGGTCAGCAGCGGACATAATACCGCAAGGGAGATGGATAAAACAGCCCTGTAAATACATTTTGTACGCTTATGCGCACGCATTGCAATCAGCCTCCTTCATTTGCATATAAAAAGGACTGCGAGCATTATAACACATCTCTTTCAAAATGTAAAGGAAAAAATCAGTTACAGTTTTCGACAAATGCAAGGCGCCTGCCAAAACCATTTGGCAAGCGCCTTACTCCTGTTATGGGATAATTTCAATCCAATAACCATCCGGGTCAGAGATAAAATAAATACCCATATCCGGGTTTTCAAAGCAGATACAGTCCATTTCTTCATGCAGGGCATGTGCTGCTTCAAAATCATCCACACGCATTGCCAGATGAAATTCATTATCCCCCAAATCGTATTCTTTATCCCAGTCGCGCAGCCAAGTCAGCTCAAGCTGATGCTGGTTGACGCCATCCGACAAAAATACGATGATAAATGAACCATCCTTTGCATTGATACGGCGGGCTTCTTTCAGCCCAAGGGCTTTTTGATAGAACTGAAGCGAGCGCTCCATCTCTTTCACATTAAAATTATTGTGCGCAAAGCGGAATTTCATAATCTTGTTTCTCCTTCTGCTCATCATTTGATTGCGTTTATCTTTCGGGCGAGCGCCTGCACATCGCCAGACCTAATTTCCCCCAGGCATTCCGCAAGCTGGCTGTCCGGCAAATCCCACCAGCGCAAGCGCTCCAACTGCTGGATCATTTCTTCCGAATAGCGTTTGCGAATGATTTTTGCTGGGACGCCGCCTACAATGGCATAAGGCGGCACATCTCTTGTGATAACCGCACGGGTGCCGATAATTGCGCCATTCCCAATGGTAACGCCAGCGGTAATGACTGCCTCATAGCCAATCCAAACGTCATTGCCAATGATAATGTCGCCTTTTTTATCCCAAGCGCTGGCAACCTCACGCTTTTCCAGCCCCCACTGCTCAAAAAACAATGGGAACGGATAGGTGGACAGGGAAGTCAAGGTATGGTTTGCACTGCCCATCAGGAATTTTGCACCGCAGGCAATCGAACAGAATTTGCCGATAACCAGTTTATCCCCATTCACTGGATAATGGTACAGCACATTATTTTGCTCAAACTGCACTGGGTCATGCACAAAATCATTGTACATTGTATAAGCGCCAACGATAATGCGCGGGTTTGTGATAACCGGCTGCAAATAGATGGTTTGTTTATCCCCCGTGCGGGGATAAACGGTGTTCTCCGATAAAGCCATAATTTCCTCCTGTGCTATGTTATTTTCGGCTGACTTTACCGGCAACAGCAATACAGCGTTTCATCCTTCCCACCACCTTTTGTCTTTTTATTATACCTGATTTCCAGGGAGCCCTTCAAGCCCTGTCCTATAAAAAAATAAAACATCCCCCCTGCGTTTATGCAGGGGGGGATGAAGAATCGGTTAATTCATAACCGTAATAAAGTTTTTCAGCATTTGTGCAACTTGTGCACGGCTGGCTTGCGCTTTGGGGCTTAATGCGCCATTGCCAGTGCCTGAAATAATGCCTGCTTCGGTTGCCCAAGACAATGCAGAGGTTGCATAACCGCTTGCCATTGCCGCGTCAGTAAAGTTCAGTGTGCTGCTGGATGCCGCTGGGCTGCCAGCATACCGCCATAAGATTACCGCAAGCTGTTCACGGGAAATATCATCTTCCGCGCCAACCTGACCATTGTCATAGCCGGAAATAATCCCCTTTGCAGATGCCCAACGTACCGCGTCAGCATACCATGCGCCAGCCGCAACATCTGGGAAATAGATATTGCTTGCCGCTGGCGGGTTATCTTCCAGGTTATGCAGCACCATTGCCAGCATACCACGGGTCATGGGGCTTTCCGGAGAGAATGTCGTATTGCTGGTGCCATTGAACAGGCTGCGGGCGGATGCAAAATCAACCGCATTTTTATGCCAGTCTGATGCCTTTACATCAGAAAATGTTTTGCTGTTGTCTACAATTTTAATGGTCACATCGCCATGGGCGGTGAAGGACAAACCATCGGTTTCCGGCACAGAAGTTTTTAAGATTTCCTGTTGTCCATTTGTGCCAACCACAATCGCGACAACGCCTGGGGTCAAATTGCTGACTGGTACTTTCACCTTGACATCAGCCTGGGCGAAAATCGTCAGGGTTGGTGCGTTTGCGGAATCTTTTGTTGCACGCAGGGAGGAAATCGGCAGGGATTTCTCATGAACGCCGGATGGGATGCTGACTTCACAGCTCACCGAACCGTTAGCATCGGTAATCCGGGTAGAAACAGTGCCATCGGTTTCGGTTGTCACCTGGGTACGGCTTCCATCCGGGTTTTTGGTTGTTTCGACAACCGCGCCAGTTTGCGGGTTTTTGGTGGTTGTCTGAGTTGGGGTGGAGGAACTGCTGCTGCTTGGACGGCGTTTGCCACCACCGCCAGAAGATGAACTACTGCTTGTGGAACGGGTCGAAATGGTCAGTGTGCCATAGACATACTGAATTGCTGTGTTATACTTGTCAGCGTCCGGCACTGTACCGCCGGATACCTGGATGCTGACTGTGCCTGCGCGGGACATATCCGGTGTAGACGCATACGCAATATTCACATCGCCGACTAATTTGTCATCGCCGACAAGCCCGGTGATGGTATAATCGCCGCTGCCAAGGGTTGGGGCGCTGTCGCCGACATAGGCGGATTTATTTGCCGCAGTAATGGTAACGGTTGCCTTATCGATGGTCAGGGTATAACTTGCAGAAGCCTCTGCATAGGTAGCATTTTGTGCGGCAGTTGCGGTAATGGTGACTGTGCCCGGCTTCACGATATGGACAACACCTGCATTTGTGACAGTTGCAATCGCTGCGTCAGAGCTGGCGTATGTAATGGTACGCCCGGTGGAATCGGCATTGATTGCCTGTGTGAAATCGGCATCACCATAAATCTTTTTAACTTCATTGGCAGGGAATGTGATATTTTGCGTTTTCAAAGTTGGGTCTGGATTGACCGGGTCAGACGGTTTTGCCTTGATTTCAAAAGTCAATGGGTTTGTATTTTCATCCCATGTATAATTACCAGCTGGAACAACTTTAACTGTCGCTGTACCAACAGCGTTATTGTCGGTATATACAACTGTATAATCTGTACCTTCTACCAGTACCTTTTCTGGGTCTGAGCCTGTTACTATAACCTTTACTGCCGGTGTAATTGGTGCATTTTCATAAATGTACTCTGTTTTGGAGGGGTCTGCAAAGGCCAGTGTAATTGAAATTGGTTTCGGCTTCACAACCAATTTATAGCTTCCTTTGCCTTCTGCATAAGTATCATTTGCCACAGCAGTCGCAGTAATGATTGTTTCACCCACACCAACAATAGTAACTGTACCATCATTAGTTACTGTTGCAACTCTTGGTTCGCTACTGGTATATGTAATCTCGCCACCGCCAGTGGTAACACTGTTTACCAGATTATTTACTGGTATTTCACCCTCAAAAACCGCTTCAATTTCAGCCTTCGCAAAATACAGATTTTGAGGTTCCTTTTCTGTAACTGTAAAATCTAAGCTGCCAGATTCCGCAGTTGTCACATAGTTTGTTGCATTCCCATCAGGTGTAAAGACCCAATATAACGTCCGTGTTCCCTCGGTTTCAAATGTTTTACTACTATCTGTTACATTATTTTTTTGCTCATCATCATACCACGTTAATGTTCCTTCAATCTTATCACCATTCAAGCCTTTACCATGTGTAGTGCTCGAAGCAGGTAAATTTGTCCTTACCGAAACATTTCTGGGATATGTCTTGAAATCAATATCCGCATTAGTAAATTGATATGTTGCAGGGACAATAGTAAATGATTCTGTAACTTTAGCAACTGCATCAAACTTATTACTAGCAGCAGCAGAAATCCCAATCTGGTAACTTCCGACATCCAGGGGGGGGGCATCCTGTAATGCCGTCCCATTTTCATCATACCACTCGACAGATACTGTGCCATCGCCATCGTATGTATAGGTGATATCAGCGGTATCTGCACCTGATTCGCCAGACTTTTTGTAATCTACCTTCTCACCATCATAAGTAACAGGAGTATTAACTGCAATAGTAATTTCCGCTGTATATTTCTTGATAGTGAAGGTTGTTGTCAGTTCATCAAAAGTATAATTACTGGTAGATACAGGTTTTACTTTAACCGTTGCTGTGCCAGCTTGTGTATTGTTACTGTATTCTACCGTGTAATCTGTATCCTTTGTTAATGTAGTAGCGCTGGCAGCAGTAACATCAGGTCTGATTTCCTCGCCTGTATAAAACTCATCTGAAATAGTGCCAATTGTAACATCAGTTAATTTCTTTTGATTTACTTTGACACTTACAGCATAATCATCTATAATATTATATTTTTCTTGGTCGCTCGGCGTAAATACTACAGTGAGTGTTTTATCGCCAGCGGAGTCTATGGCTTGCCCTTCTTTCCAAGTCCAATTACCCGCAACCACTTCTGCATTAGCATCCCTGCTGACTTGGACTTTACCGTTAGAAAGCTGTGTGTCAACAAGCGTATCACCATAAGTGATTGTTGCAACATCTGGTGGAGTGGTAACAACTGGAGTAATTTTTTTGTTGTAATTTTCAGTTGCAAGATTCAGAACACCAGCACCCAATAAGTCCGCATAATCTGTATCATATATGTAGGTAATTTGTTCATTACCTGCATTAAAGATATAGTTATCATTACCTGTGCGCTGATTTGTGCCTACTAAAAACAACTTATCAAAAGCGCCCACAGTTCCTTCGTCACAGTTAGTGATATCTACAAGATAATTCTTGCTATCTATGGTGACGATGTTCCACATATGCGCGCCAGCGCCAGTGCCGCCGTTCATAGTGCCTGTAACTGTGTAGCACTTTACATTGTTATCTGCGAATGTTGTTAAGTCGCAAAGATACTGGAATGCTTTGGAATACCCTTCGCAGACAACTTTGGTAGTTTCATCGCCATCAAACACATAAATAAGTTGCCATGGGTCGCCATAAGGCGTATTCTTGTTATCAGCAGCAGTATGATTGTACTCCACTAAATCACAGATTTCTTTGCGATATCCATCCAGCTTTTCAAAGTCAGAGCTGTCTTTGTATTTTCCAACAATTTCAACCGCCTTGTCTGCCGCATTTGTGACTTTAGTAACATCTGATGTCACTTTTGGCGCATCGGCTTTATTATCCGATGCCTGATATGCCTGCGCAACTTGGAAAGTGAAAGTTATACCATCTTTAACTGATAGATTAGTAGTTTTTTCGTCAATGATAGTCGCACCAAAACTAAGCGCACCTGCTGTATAGTTTACAGTCTTATCAAACCAATAAAAATCATAGGGCAAATCTACTAAAAGCGCATGTACAACCGCTTTACCATTAAATGCAAGTTTATCCTGAACTTCCTTCATGGCAGCATCGGATATTTCGCCCTTTTCATCAAGAATTGCATTTGTTAATTCATTTTGTGCCCAACTCGTTTTTGTAACTTCAAGTTCTGTGAACGGCAACATAAACTTTGTAGAACCGCCATTTTTTGCAACTCCTTCAATTCTTTTCTTTAATGCTGCATATATGTTGGCATCCAAACCTTTCAATTGGCTGCCTGCGGCATCGCCAAATGTCGTTGCTGAATCATCCAACCCATAAAGTTCTTTCATCACAAACAGGTCAAACAATTCATCGTTATCTTCCACGGCATATTCATCCGGTAAAGCAATGGATTCTGTTTGTGCTTCAACCTGGACGGTATCCGCATCGGCTGCGAGCGCGCCCAGCGGGCACATCGTCAGCAGCAGTGCCAGCGCCGTCAAGGCGCTGAGTATCCGTCGTTTCATCAAAATAAATTCCTCCTTAATGTCATCCGGCAGTGTCGCCCCGGGCGCTGCCTGTGTGTTTTTTCCGGATGCAAGCATCCTGTACTACTAATTTTACCATACCCTGCTGGTGTCTGCAATTTCATTTTTTCATTTTCGACGAAATTTTCATTTTTTCTGCAAAGAGACTAGGCCTTGTTTGAAAAATCGCGGAAGGTGTACTAAATCAACAAAATAGCGA
>CAJUDU010000021.1 GCA_910584935.1 uncultured Butyricicoccus sp.
TTTCCTCCAAAGGGTAAAAGCCAGACCATTGTTACATAGATATTTTTATTTTATCACAGGCGCTTTGCCAATACAATCCGGCTTTTGCTTTGCCAGCCGATTTTTATATATGGTTTTTTGCTCCTTGCGTTTTGGGCAATCATTTGATAAAATAATAGCCGGAATATCATTTTTTCAAACAATTTAAGGAGCGGATTTCTCATGAGTGGACATTCCAAATGGCATAACATAGCCAAGCGCAAAGGCGCAAATGATGCAAAAAAAGCAAAAATCTTTACCAAAATCGGGCGTGAAATGGCTATTGCGATTAAAGAAGGCGGTTCGGCAAACCCGGATAACAATTCCCGCCTGCGCGATGTCATTGCAAAAGCAAAAGCAAATAATATGCCAAATGACAATATCAAACGCACCCTTGATAAATATTCTGGCGCCAATGGCACCATTGAATATGAAGCCATCAATTATGAAGGTTATGGCGTTGGCGGTGTTGCTGTCATTGTTGAAACTCTGACCGACAACCGCAACCGTACCGCCTCTGATGTGCGCCATCTGCTCGATAAATTTGGTGCTGGTATGGGCGCAACTGGCTGTGTTGGTTGGCAGTTTGACCAAAAAGGTGTTATCATCATCGAAAAAGGCAGCCTAGATGAAGATGAAACCATGATGCTGGCACTTGACGCAGGCGCAGAGGATTTCCAGGCGGATGAGGAAACCTTTGAAATCTATACCGCGCCAGAAGATTTTGGCACCGTGCGTGAAGCTCTCGAAAAAGCAGGCATTGAATTTGCTTCCGCTGAAGTGGAAATGGTGCCGCAAAACTATGTTGCGCTGGAAAGCGAAGAAGATATGGCAAAAATGCGCAAGCTGCTTGACGGCCTTGAAGATAATGATGATGTACAATCTGTCTGGCACAACTGGGAAAATGAGGACGATTACGAAGGCTAATTCTTAAATATCACAAAAGCACCGGAAAACAGGGGAAAATCCCCCTATCCGGTGCTTTTTCATACCAATTTTCCTTTGTTTAGTTTTTCACTTTGATTTCCGGCTGTTCGAAATCCTCATGGTTCGGGTTCATAAAGATTTTCAGGAAAACAGGTGTAATCAGTGTTGTCACAATAACCATCAGCACAACTGGCGGAAACAATGCGCTGTGGATCAGCCCCGCTTGTGCCCCTTTCTGCGCAACAATCAGCGCGACTTCACCACGAGACACCATACCAAGCCCAATAATCAATGCGTCATGCCCATTAAACCCGCAAAGACGTGCGCCCAGCCCACAGCCCAGAATTTTGCTTGCAATCGCAGCTGCCAGCAATACAAGCGAAAATATCATCAGCTGCGAAGTAAAGCCGGATAACTCCGTTTTGATGCCGATTGACGCGAAAAACACTGGCGAAAACAGCATATAAGATACGATATTGATTTTTTTTGCAAGGTATTCCCGCAGATTCCAGATGTTGCACAGGATAATGCCCGCGAAATATGCGCCGGTAATATCCGCAATCCCAAAATAAGCTTCTGCGATATAGGAAAGGATAAAACAAAACGACAAGGTAACAATGGCAATCCGGCGTTTATTGCCCCATACCTGATCCATACGCTGGAATATCTTATGCATGATATACCCAACCAGTGCAATAAACACAAAAAATAACCCAATCCGTAAAAATACCTCTGCTGGTTTGGTTTCCGGGTCGGTAAACCCAGTGATGACAGTCAAAATGATAATGCCTAAAATATCATCAATGACAGCCGCCCCTAAAATCGCTGTGCCGACTTTGCCGCGCAGGCGCCCCATTTCCCGCAGCGTTTCCACTGTAATGGAAACGGATGTTGCTGTGAGTACAACCCCAACAAACAGCCCTTTCAGCAAATCCAAAGGGTCTGCCGGGTCATGGTAAAACAGCTCATAGCAAATATACCCACAGCCCAGCGGCACAATGACACCTATTACCGCAATGATAAATGACGCAAACCCGGTTTTTTTGAGTTCTTCCAAATCGGTGTCCAGCCCCGCCAGAAACATCAGGAAAATCACACCGATTTCTGACGCTTTCAGCAGGAAATCGGTTTCCTGCACAAACCCAAACCCTGAAGGCCCCAATAAAATACCTGCCACCAGTGCGCCGACAACCGCAGGCATATGCACCCGTTGGGATAAAAGCCCAAATAATTTGGTCGAAAGCAAAATGATAGCTAATGCAAGCAGAAACGTATATGAAGTCATATTTTTATCCCTTCCTGTCTTCAAGCAATTCAAAATTGAATCTATTATATGCCCGAAAACTGCCAAATTGCAAGAGGCAAATTATAAAATTCATCCCCATCTTACCCGCATAATTTTATGGAAAAAAGATAAAAGCCTGTCCCCCAAAAGGGCAGGCTTTTATCTGAATCCAGAGCAAATTAGCCCTGAGAAATCGCGCCTACTGGGCAGCCGCCAGCGCAGGTACCACAATCTACACAAGTATCTGGGTTGATCTCGTACTTTCCATCACCTTCAGCGATAGCGCCGACAGGGCATTCACCAACACAAGAACCGCAGCTAATGCACGCACCAGAAATTACGTATGCCATAAAAAGCACCTCCTAAAAGAATTACATATCCATTGTATCACAAGTTTTTGAAAAAACAAGGGATTTTCCGCATGTTAGCTTCCGATAACCTTATGTTAGTTCATGGTAACTAAAAATGCAGGGTCTAAACTGCGGTAAAATGTGTACAATAAAGCTAAGGCACTTTGTATGGATCAAAAAAGCCGAAAAACAAAGCATTTACGCGAATAAAAGAGTAAACTGCCAATTTTCTGCGTACAGACCGCCCGGAAGGTCAGAAAAGGTCAAAAATTTTTCTTGCATTCCCCGCCAAATCGGGTATAATAAAAGTATGAAAGGTCAAACAAGGTCAAAGTCAAAGAACGTCAGGAATTTCCCCGAAAGGAGTTGCGGCTTATGAAAATGAGCGATATGATAGCAGATTTTATTGCGGAAATGCTTTCCGAGGGCGGCGGTATCGCAGAATTGCAGCGGCGGCAGATTGCCGACCGATTTTCCTGCGTGCCCAGCCAGGTCAATTATGTAATTGACACTCGTTTCACCCCCGAAAATGGCTACTGGGTGGAAAGCAGGCGCGGCGGCGGCGGCTTTATCCGCATTGTGCGTGTGATGGACGACAAACAGCGCGCCCTGGTGGACGCTGCACGTGGGCTTGGCGGACGCCTCAGCCAAAACAACGCCGCAAAACTTGTCCGTGCGTTTGTATCCGCTGAACTGCTGACCGCCCGAGAAGGCTCCTTGCTGCTGAGTGCCTGTTCAGATGGCGCCCTTGCAGAAATCCCCGCCGAATACCGTGATACCATCCGCGCAAGCATTATGCGGTGCGGCATTCTCGGCATTGCAACCTGATTTTGAATCCCAACTTTTTTATCATAACTATATAAATATACCGAAAGGAAGATGTTTTATGCTGTGCCAAAACTGCGGCAAACACCAGGCAACTGCCTGGTATAAAGAAACTGTAAACGGGCAGACCCGCGAACTGCATTTATGCCCCGAATGTGCTGCCAAACTGGGCGGCGCTTACGCATCAAATTTGTTTTCCGCTGACCCATTCTTTTCCCCATTTTTTTCTGATGGGCTGTTTTCTGGAGCAGCGCAAGCTATCAGCGGCGGACGCCGCTGCCCAACTTGTGGCATGACCGAAAGCGAACTGCGCCGCACTGGACGTGCCGGCTGTGGTGATTGCTATCAACATTTTAAAGATATCCTGCTTCCCTATATTAAAAAACTGCATGGCGCAGCCGCCCATGTGGGTGCGGCGCCAGCCCCCGCCGCGGATGCCCCTGCCGCTAACCCGCTGGAAGGGCTGAAAGCAAAACTTTCTGATTGCGTCAAATCTGAAAATTATGAAGAAGCCGCACGCCTGCGCGATGAAATACGCCGATTGGAGGGAAATCAGTCATGAGTATGTTTCAAATTCAAGGCGGGTTTGCTGGGCTTGCCGCCAGCACCCGTGTGCGCCTGGCGCGCAATATCAAAGGTTATCCATACCGCGGACTGAATGCTGACCAATATCAGCAAATTGCAAATAAAGTATGGGATGCTTTGCAAACCGCACCCGCAATTGCTTCCGCTTTTACCATGCGGCAAGTGCATCCAAATTCCAGCGATGGCGCTGCCCTGGTCGAACAGCATTTGATTTCCCCTGCGCTTGCCCAGTCAGGTGGCTGGCTGATTGCCTCGAAAAATGGCGGCGTTGCCATTATGATTGGTGAGGAAGACCATATCCGCTTGCAGGTGATTGGTTCCGGACTGTGTCCGAAAGAATGCCTTACCGAAGCAAAACGCCTTGCTGCTCTGATTGAAAGCCAAGTCCCAATGGACTTTGATGAAACCCTTGGCTACCTGACCGCCTGTCCCAGCAACCTGGGCACCGGATTGCGGGCATCTATTATGCTCCATTTGCCAGTCCTCGGCAAGGCAGGACGCATACAGGATGTGATTTCTGCTGCCGGACGGCAAGGGTTCACTGTCCGTGGCGCTTATGGCGAAGGTTCTCAAGCTGTCGGCGGGTTCTATCAGTTATCAAACCAAGTAACCCTTGGCATTTCCGAAGATGCAATCATTGAAAAATTGGTTTCGCTTGCCACGAATGTCATCGAAAACGAAAAACGCCTGCGTGAACAACTGCGCAGTCAGGATGAAAACGCTTTGGCTGACCAGATTTGCCGCGCCGCAGGCACGCTGCAAACTGCCCGCTTGATGGAAACCAGCGAAGCCATCAATTGCCTTTCTCATGTGCTGGTGGGTTTATCCATGGGCTATCTGCAAGGTGTTTCGCCGGAAGAAGTCTGTGCCATGGAACAACGCATCCACCCTGCTCTGCTGGGTGGCGCGCCTGCGGCGCGTGATAAAAAACGCGCTGAACTGCTGCGCAACATGGCAAAAAATTTAATCATTTCTGAAACATCCCTTTAAGTTTAGGAAGGAGCTTTTTGAATATGTTCTATCAAAACAGGTTTACAGAACGTGCAGCCGAAGCGCTCCGGCTGGCGCAGGAAACGGCTGGACAAATGGGGCATAGTTATGTTGGTTCCGAACATTTGCTGGCTGGGCTTGCCAAAGAAAGCGGCGGCATGGCAGCAAAAGTCCTGCATGATTTTGATGTTACCGCCGAAAAAATCCAAACCGAAATTGAAAAAACAACCGGCAAAGGCAACCCGGATATGTCCGCGCCGCAAGGCCTTACCCCACGCACCAAAAAAATCATAGAACTTGCTGTCATGACAGCCAATCAGCTTGGCGTCAACTATGTCGGTACAGAGCATTTATTGCTCGGTCTCATCCGTGAAGGGCAAAATGTTGCGCTTTCTATCCTGAATGCTTTGGGCATTGATGCCCGTCAATTATATGCTACACTGCTACAAGCTGTGGGCGGTGTAGATGAAGATGATGTTACGATGGCGCAGGGGCATCCAGATATGCCCCATGGTGCAGGCGGGAACGGCAAAACCCTTGAAAAATTCGGCAAAGATTTAACCAAAGCTGCCCGCGAAGGTAAACTTGACCCTGTTATTGGGCGCACTGAGGAAATTGACCGCGTGATTCAAATCCTATCCCGCCGTACCAAAAATAACCCTGCTTTAGTCGGCGATCCTGGCGTCGGCAAAACTGCGGTTGCCGAAGGTCTGGCACAAAAAATCATTTCTGGTGATGTGCCCGAAAACCTGAAAGGCAAACGCCTGATTGCCCTTGATTTAACTGGCATGATTGCTGGTACCAAATACCGCGGCGAATTTGAAGAACGCATCAAAAGCGTACTGGATGAACTGCAAAATGCTAAAAATGTCATCCTCTTTATTGATGAACTGCATATGATCGTCGGCGCGGGCGCGGCGGAAGGCGCCGTTGATGCAGCCAATATCCTAAAGCCCGCACTGGCACGCGGGGATATCCAAGTCATTGGCGCGACAACGCTGGATGAATACCGCAAAAATATCGAAAAGGATTCCGCGTTGGAACGCCGGTTCCAGCCTGTCACTATCGGTGAGCCTTCCCCTGATGATGCCATAGAAATCCTGAAAGGCTTACGCGACCGCTATGAAGCCCATCACCGCATTAAAATTTCAGATGAAGCCATTTCCGCCGCGGTCAAACTCAGTGTACGGTATGTTTCCGGGCGGCATCTGCCAGATAAAGCGATTGACCTAATCGACGAAGCCTGCTCACGGGTACGCATGAAAAACCTGACTCCACCGCTGGATTTACAGGGCTTGGAAGATGAATTAAAATCCCTGCAAGCCCAAAAAGAAGAAGCTGTCAAAGCACAAGATTATGAAAAGGCTGCCAGCTTGCGCGACCGTGAAAATGAAAAGAAATCCGAAATTGAAAACAAGCGCAAAGCCTGGGAATCTGAACAAACCCAAGCCCATGGCGCGGTTTCCGAAGAAGATATTGCCGAAGTCATTGCCGGCTGGACAGGCATCCCTGCTTCCCGCATCACCGAAGATGAAGGCGAACGCCTGCTGCATTTGGAAGATACTCTCCATGCGCGTGTCATTGGGCAGGATGAAGCCGTAACTGCTGTAGCAAAGGCAATCCGCCGCGGACGCGTCGGGCTGCGCGACCCCAAACGTCCCATTGGTTCCTTTGTCTTCCTTGGGCCGACTGGCGTTGGCAAAACCGAACTGAGCAAAACATTGGCAGAAGCCTTGTTCGGTGATGAATCCGCAATGGTTCGTGTTGATATGTCAGAATACATGGAAAAACACAGCGTTTCCCGTATGATTGGTTCGCCTCCAGGTTATGTCGGTTATGATGAAGGCGGTCAGCTCACCGAAAAAGTCCGCCGCAAACCATATTCTGTTATCCTGTTCGATGAAATCGAAAAAGCGCACCCGGATGTATTTAACCTGTTACTCCAAATCCTGGAGGACGGCGTGCTGACCGATGGTCAGGGACGCAAAGTCGATTTCAAAAATACAGTCATCATTATGACCTCTAATGTCGGCGCACACCGCATCACTGGCAAAGCCCGGAAATCCCTTGGGTTTGGCGGCGATGGTAACGCAGATGATTCCTTTGAAAGAATCAAAGAAGATGTCCTTGCCGAACTTAAACAGCTTTTCCGTCCCGAAATGCTTAACCGTATTGATGATATCATTGTCTTTAACCGCCTCAGCGAGGACGAAATTGCCCAAATCACTGAAGGTATGCTTCAGGCTGTCGCCTGCCGTATGCTGGATATGGAAATTACCCTGACTTGGACGGATGAAGCCCGTAAACATCTTGCAAAAGCTGGGTTTGACCCGGTTTATGGCGCGCGCCCATTGCGCCGCGCCATACAGTCCCAAGTCGAAGACTTGGTTGCAGAAGAATTTCTGCGCGGCAGCATTGCGCGTGGGCAAGCAGTGACACTGGATGTGCAGGATGATAAGCTGACACTCCACACCCAAAAGTGAGTTTTTCGCCCGCCTTTTTTCAAAAAGGCGGCGGGGTCCTGGGGCAGCGCCCCGGGACGCTTGCCGCAGCAAACGGAATCCCTTTTGCCGGAAATTGCAAAGGGGATTTTTTTCTTGCCCAAAGGGCAGCACCTCCCCTATAATAATAAAAAACACAGGAACGCAGGAGGTACGCAACCATGGCTGTTACCCTTAAAATGCTTGCCAAAGAAACCGGCTTTTCACCCGCGACCATTTCACGGGTGCTCAATAATGATCCAACCATCAGCGTCGGCGAACAAACCCGGCGCATCATCTTTGATACCGCCCAACGCCTTGGCTATGCTGGTGGTTCCGGACGCCGTACCCAACGCATTGTGCTGGACTCTATGACCATTGGCATTGCCGAAATGCTTTCTCCTGCCGAGCAGATGAGTGACCCCTATTTTTTATACCTCAAAAATTTTGTGGAACAAAGCTGCTATGAACGCAAAATGCAAACTGTTACCCTGCGTGCTGATGAAAATGGCTACCGTGCTATTGATGGCTCTGATATCCATGGCATCATTGCCATCGGCTATTTCACTGATACACAAATTGAATCCCTCCAGCACCTTTGCAGCAATATCACTTTTTTAGATTCCTCCCCGGATGAACTGCTATATGATTCTGTTATCCTCAATTTTGAACTGGGTATCCGGCAATCCCTCGACTATCTGCGTTCCCTTGGGCATACCCAAATTGGCTATATCGGCCCCAAACGCCTTATTGATGAAACCAAACGCATGACCCCTGAACCGCGCCGCCGTTCATTTGAACACTATATGCGGGAGGCCAGCCTATACCATCCCGATTTTGTTGTGGAATGTCCTATGCGTGACCGCAGCGCAGTTGAAACCGAATTAACCTTACGGATGAAAAACTTTTACCTTGATGAACACCCTACAGCCTTTGTCACTGTCAACGAAGAAACTGCAATCGGTACCATCCATGCACTGCATGGCCTTGGTTTCCATATCCCTAACGATATCAGCATTGTCAGCTTCAATGATACTGTTATGTCCTCGGTTGTCGAGCCTGCACTGACCAGCATCAGCCCCCATCTGGATTATATGGCGGCAACCGCTGTCCAGCTTGTCCGCCAGCGGGCTTCTTCCCCGCTGCACCAGCCCGAACGCCATTTTACCCAAAAAATAGTTATCCCGCCTGCCCTTGTACTCCGCGAAAGCACCGCCGCCCCTGTCCAGCCACTGTGACCGCGCCTTCCCTTCTTATATCTATCTATATTTCCAATCATAATATAATTTTCATTTTTTTGTTTGTAAATCTTGTGTGGCATTTTCAACAACAGATTCTTAATATTCTCCAGTAAAACTTATAAAACTAGCAATAAATTTTACTAAAACTGTGCAGGTGCATGAGAAAAGCAAAGTTTAATTTTACGTGTAGTAGACAAATTAACTGTTAATTGCAACAAAAACAGCTTTTCCAGAGGCGCCATATGCTTTATAATAAGTATCATAAAGCAACGGATAATGTGCACAAAATCCAGCTAACACACACTTAAAGTGAAAATGGAGGTAAAAGAACCATGGCTAACAAATCGGCTTCCGGCAAATTGCCTGCAAGACAAAAATACTGTTTTGGTATTGGTGCAATTGGTAAAGACGCAATCTGTAACCTTGTCGGCGCATTCCTCATGCTGTACTTTACCGATACGCTTGGGCTGAACCCCGCATTTGTTGGTGTCCTGTTTGCTGTTGCACGCATCTGGGACGCTGTCAATGACCCAATGATGGGTATGATTTGTGACAATACCCGCTCGAAATATGGTAAATTCCGCATCTGGCTAATCATCGGCACCCTGATAAACTCTGTCTTTTTCATCCTGCTTTTTACAACACTTGGCATCGAAAAAGGTTCCACATCCATGTATGTGTATGTATCAGCAATGTACATCCTTTACGGCATGACCTACACCGTTATGGACGTTCCTTACTGGTCCTGGCTGCCAAACCTGTCCTCTGACCCGGCAGAACGTGAAAGCATTTCAGTTATCCCACGTATTTTTGCATCCCTTGGCGGATTTATCGTTTGCACATTCGGTTTACGTGCAATCAACTACTTCAACAATATGTTTGGTGATGAAACCGTTATGCAGAAACAGGCAGACGGCTCCTACATGAACATTTCTGAAACCGGCTTTACCGCAGTTGCTATTGTTATCGTTGTTATCTTTATCGTATGTATCGGTATCACTGTACTTAATGTAAAAGAAAAAGCAACAACTGGCGCTGCTGCTACAAAAACAAACCTTGGCGAAGCATTCAGCATTATCATTAAAAATGACCAGCTTGTTGCGTTCATCGGCTTGCTGCTGACCTTCAACCTGGCTACCCAGCTGCTGAAAGGTTTTGCGGTATACTACTTCAAAGAAGTTTGCCTGGCTGCTGACCTGTATTCTGTCTTTGGCTTCACCATTATCTTTGAAATGATTGGGCTATTCTGCTTCCCAGCAATCGCCCGTAAGCTTTCCCGCGAAAAGGTTTACTTCCTGGCTTGTGGCTTGCCAATTATTGCAATGGTTGCACTGGCTGTTTGTGGTTATGTATGCCCGACCAGCTATCCGGCGGTTATCGCTTGCTGTGCATTCCTGTTCTTTGGTTCTGGCTTGTCCCTCGGCACCACCACTTGCTGCATCGCTGACGTTATCGACTACGGCGAAGTAAAATTTGGCAAGCGCAATGAATCTGTCACCTGTTCCGCACAAACCTTCCTGATGAAGGCTGCACAGGCTGTTACCGGTTTGCTGACCGGCGTTGGCTTAACCCTGATCGGTTATGATGCGGAAATGGCTGGCAACCAAGCTGCTGGCACCATCCTTGGCATCCGCGTGCTGATGTTTGTTATCCCAATCGCACTGGCTGCAATCAGCTTCCTGATTTTCAAATATGTTTACAAGCTGAAAGGCCAAACCCTACTGAAACTGACCGATGATGTCAATAAGCTGCACGCTTCACAGAGTTCTGCACAAGTAAACTAACAAAATCCCAAGACTGTTCCATTTATTCCTTTTGGGGAAGCGGAAGGCAGAAAATGCCTTCTGCTTCCCTCCCCAATCATCATCTGAAAAAAAAGGAGAAAAGACATGAATATTTTTTACCATGAATCCAGCGGGACGTTCCACTTGCAGAATGATTTTATCAGCTATATCATTAAACGCCTGCCAAATGGGCAGTTGGGACAGCTATATTTTGGCAAAGCAATTCGTGACCGCGAAAGCTTTGACCATCTGGTGGAAATGAACCACCGCCCAATGACGGCTTATGTGTTTGAAGGGAACAAGAAATTTTCCCTTGACCATATCAAGCAGGAATACCCTTCTTATGGCACAACCGATTTCCGCCATCCGGCGGTAGAGATTGTACAGCCCAATGGCAGCCGCATCACTGATTTTGTTTATGTTTCACATACCATTTCAGCAGGCAAGCCCAAGCTGGAAAACCTGCCCGCAACTTACACCGAACAGGATGATGAAGCGCAGACTATCACATTCCTGCTGCATGACGGGCTATTGGATGTTGATTTGGAACTGAATTACACATTATTTGCAGATAAGCCTGCCTTAGCACGCAGCGCACGGTTTATCAACAAAGGCAGCCTTGACCTGCATCTGACCCATGCAATGAGTTTAAGCCTTGATTTGCCGGACTGCGATTATGAATTTGTGCATTTCTCAGGCGCATGGTCAAGGGAACGCCATATGAAGGTACGCAAACTGGAAATGGGCATTCAAAGTGTGGAATCCACCCGTGGCACATCATCGCATAACCATAACCCATTTGTCGTTTTAAAGCGCCCAGAAACCACAGAATTTTCCGGCGAGGCCATTGGGTTCAGCCTGGTTTATTCGGGTAATTTCCTGGCACAAGCAGAAGTGGATACTTGGGGCACAACCCGTTTGACCATGGGCATCAATCCATTCCAGTTTGACTGGAAGCTTACGCCGGGTGAAAGTTTCCAAACACCAGAAGCTGTTATGGTGTATTCTACCACTGGGTTAAACGGCATGAGCCAGGTTTATCATAAGCTGTATCAAAAACGGTTGGCACGCGGCTATTGGCGTGACCGCCCGCGCCCGATTCTGATTAACAACTGGGAAGCAACTTATTTTGATTTTACCGAAGATAAGCTGGTAACAATTGCTGAAGCGGCAAAGAACGATGGTGTAGAACTGTTTGTGCTGGATGACGGCTGGTTTGGCGCACGCTGCAATGACTTTGCAGGGCTTGGCGACTGGGTTGCCAACACAGACCGCTTAGCGCGCGGCATCACAGGGCTTGCAGAACGCATTGACGCGCTGGGTATGAAATTTGGCTTATGGTTTGAGCCGGAAATGGTAAATATGGATTCTGACCTGTTCCGGGCGCATCCGGACTGGCGCATTTGCACACCAAACCGCCGTGTATCGCATGGACGCAATCAATATGTACTTGATTATTCCCGCAAAGAAGTTGTAGACTATATTTATGGGATGATGGCAAAAATCCTAAGCGAAGCAAAGGTGTCATACATCAAGTGGGATATGAACCGCTGCATTACTGAAGCATTTTCGGCAGCGCTGCCGGCTGACCAGCAAGGCGAGCTGTTCCACCGGTATATTTTAGGGGTCTATGATTTATATGACCGTTTGACAACCAATTTCCCACAGGTTCTGTTTGAATCCTGTGCCTCTGGTGGCGGACGTTTTGATCCAGGCCTTTTGTATTATGCGCCGCAAGGCTGGGCAAGTGATGATTCCGACGCAATTGAGCGTCTGAAAATTCAGTATGGTACATCCATGTGTTATCCAATCAGCAGCATTGGGGCACATGTATCTGTTGTACCGAACCATCAGGTATTCCGTGTAACGCCGATTGCGACCCGTGCAAATGTTGCGCATTTTGGGACATTTGGTTATGAACTTGACCTGAACAAGCTGACCGAAGAAGAACGCAAACAAGTGCGCGAGCAAATCAAGTTCATGAAGAAATATCGTGAAGTGATTCAGTTTGGCACATTCTACCGGTTAATCAGCCCATTTGACAATGCAAACTTCACCGCATGGATGGTTGTCAGTGAAGATCAAAAGACTGCGCTGGTTGGCTATTATAAGATTCTGAACGAAGTAAATGGTCCCTATCATCGTGTTAAGCTGTGCGGTTTGAATCCGGATATGCAGTATACGGTAGATGGCGACGCAAGCCATTACGGCGATGAACTGATGAACCTTGGCTTGCTGACCACAGACGGTGCTGCTGGCGAACTGACACCTGAAGACCGCAAGAGTGTTGACTTTGATTCCCGCATTTTCGTGCTGCACGCACAATAATCCGCAATCCGCGTTGCTGTTCGTGCGGCGCGGGGCGCTGCCCCGCACCCCGCCGCCTTTTTGTAAAAAGGCGGGCGAAAAACTTCACATTTTTTTCATTTGCTGTATGCGCATATGTTGTTTTGCGCGGTCTGTTTTACGGTATAGGGTCGGCGTCATACCAACATGGTGTTTAAATGCCTTAGAAAACACTAGTGCATCCTGATAACCGCATCTGCTGGCGATTTCCCCAACAGACATCTCTGTAATGGTCAGCAACTCTTTTGCACGGCTAATACGGAACCCGGAAAGGTACGCATTGGGCGGCATACCCAATATGTTTTGAAAAAGTGCAACTAGGTAGCTTCGGCTGACGCCGATACTTTCTGCGATATCGGTTACTTTGATACTATCTGCGTAATGTTGTTCTATAAACTCAACTGCTGTACGGACATAATAATTCTGCTTTCCCTGCTGAAAGTTATCCTGCACAGCAAGCCCTTGCGCAATGTAGCCAAAGAACTGATAAAACTGCGATTGAAGGTGCAGCATCCCGCCAATATTCTGGGCATCCTGCCCAAGCATATCCGCAACCAATGCAGATAACTGCTGTCCGCAGTTTGAGGAAAAGGTTGGCATCCGGAAGGACAGCCCCATACGTCCCAGCAGTTTTTCCGCAGCATCGCCATGGAACCCAATCCATACATAAGACCATGGGTCATTGCTGTCCGCCTGATAAAAAGTCATGACATTCGGCACAATGAGAAATCCTTCTTCCGCACCAATTTCATAAGTCCGGTTGTCGATTTGAAAACGTCCTTTCCCTTTCAGCACATAATGAAGGATATAATTCGGGCGGGCGGCAGGCCCAAACGAATGCCCTGGATGGCAATCTGAACATCCACAGTACCACAGGCAAAGCTCCTGAAACAGCTGCCCTTCTTGTTTCCATGTTTTTACGTATGATTCTTCCATATTAGCCTCCTGCCTTTTGGGGTATTATATCATAAATGTGCATGGGAAGGGAAGCAGGTACAAGCAATTATATCATGATAAATGAGGTGAGATATTTTGATTTTGTTAGAGAAAGCTGAACTTTCCCTGCGCACAGGCAATATGGATGAAACCATTTGCGCGATTTATGGCTGCGGGCTTGGCAGCGCAGATAAATACCGCGGGCGCCTGCTTCATGTCATTGATGGATACCGCGCCGCATTTGGGCGCACGGATGGGATTGCGTTATTCAGTGCGCCAGGGCGCACTGAACTTGGCGGCAACCATACGGACCACCAGCACGGGAATGTTTTAGCAGCAAGTGTGAATTTAGATATCGTTTCCTGCGCGGCGCCTAATGGCAGCATGACCGTGCGGATACAGTCTGAAGGCTATCCGCTGGATGAAATCGACCTGACTGATTTAACCCCGCATCCCGATGAAATCAATAAAACCGCAGCACTGATCCGCGGCGTTGCCGCGGCAGCGCATAAGCAAGGGTTTGAAATCAGCGGATTTGACGCGTATATGAGCAGCAATGTTTTAAGCGGTTCTGGTTTATCTTCCTCTGCGGCATATGAAACAATTATTGGCGTTATGATGAACTGTTTCTTCTGTGAAAATAAGTTAAGCGCCATTGATATTGCAAAAATCGGGCAGTATGCAGAGAATATTTATTTTGGCAAACCCTGCGGGCTGATGGATCAAATGGCATCTTCTGTCGGCGGGATTATTGCGATTGATTTCCGTCATGAAGCAGAACCCAAGGTACAGCAAGTAGCTTATGATATGCAGGCAAGTGAACATTCGCTTTGCATCATTGACACTGGCGGCGACCATGCCAATTTATCCGCCGATTATGCGGCAATCCCACGGGAAATGGGTGAGGTTGCCTCTGCCTTTGGCGAAAGCGTACTGCGTGAAGTCAATGAAGCGGAATTTTTACGGGCAGTGCCTTCCCTGCGTCGGCAATATGGCGACCGTGCGGTACTGCGTGCCATGCACTATTTTGCAGAAGACCGGCGGGTTGTCGAAGAACGGGAAGCGCTGGAAAAAGGCAATTTTGAACGCTTCCGGCAGCTTGTTGTAAAGTCTGGGCGTTCCTCAGCCATGTATTTGCAAAATGTCCATGCAGGCGGCAATCCGGAAAAACAGGAAATGCCAATTGCGCTGGCATTAGCAGAAAGCATTTTGGACGGACGCGGCGCGGCACGTGTACATGGCGGCGGTTTTGCGGGTACCATCCAAGCATTTGTCCCAAATGATTTATTGCCTTATTTTAAGAGTGAAATGGAATCTGTTTTGGGCAAAGATACCTGCCATGTGCTTACAATCCGTCCAGCTGGCGGCGTTGTCTTGGCAATTTGATTGGTAAAGCTGTTTTTTCCATTTGCGAAAATAAGGAGGAAAATATAGTATGGCAATTTTAGTATTTGGCGGTGCGGGCTATATTGGTTCGCATACCGTATATGAACTGGTAGATGCGGGACGTGATGTTGTCATTGCAGATAATTTAGAAACTGGGCATATTGAAGCTGTGCATCCAAAGGCAAAGTTTTATCAAGGTGATATCCGTTCCCGTGAATTTGTAGACTCTGTATTTGAAGCGGAAAAGATTGATGGCGTAATCCATTTCGCGGCAAATTCACTGGTCGGCGAATCCATGACCAACCCGCTGAAATATTATGACAACAACTTATGCGGTACCAAAGTTTTATTGGAATCCATGGTTGCGCATGGCATTGATAAGATTGTATTTTCATCAACCGCCGCAACCTATGGCGAACCTGAACGGGTACCGATTTTAGAAACTGACCGTACTGACCCGACCAACTGTTATGGTGAAACCAAACTGTCTATGGAAAAAATGTTCAAATGGATTGGGCTTGCGCATGGTTTACGGTTTGTATCTCTGCGTTATTTCAACGCGTGCGGCGCTCATGTTTCCGGGCAAATTGGCGAAGCGCATTCGCCGGAGACTCATTTAATCCCGCTGATTTTGCAGGTACCAAATGGGCAGCGTGAGGCAATTTCTATTTTTGGTGATGATTATGATACCAAAGACGGCACCTGCATCCGAGATTATATCCATGTGACTGACCTTGCACAGGCGCATATTTTAGCGATGGATTATCTGCTTGCTGGCAAAGAAAGTAATATTTTCAACCTTGGCAATGGTGTTGGGTTTACAGTAAAAGAAGTCATTGACACAGCACGTAAAGTGACAGGACATCCGATCCCTGCTAAAATCACCCCACGCCGTGCGGGCGACCCGGCACAGTTAATCGCTTCCAGTGAAAAAGCAAAATCTGTCCTTGGCTGGAATCCACAACACGCGGATTTAGAGGAAATTATTGCAAGCGCATGGAATTGGCATAAAAATCATCCGCATGGATTTGCAAAGTGAGGTTGACGGCAATGTTAAATGAAAGCATCCGCAATCTGACTGCTTATGCCATCCACACGGGGCTGATTGAACCTGCTGATGAAACCTGGGCAATTAACCGCCTGTTGGAAGTGCTCCATGTGGACAGTTATACCGCGCCGGAAAACCAAGCGGAAAAACTGCCGCTGGCTGAAATCTTAGCGGATTTATGCGATTGCGCATTAGAAACCGGCGCGCTTGCAGAGGACAGTATTACATGGCGCGATTTGTTTGACACCAAACTGATGGGAACTTTGATGCCACCGCCCAGCACAGTACACCAGCGATTCCATGCGTTATATATGCAGTCACCGCAAAAAGCAACCGACTGGTATTATGCGTTCAGCCAAAACAGCAACTATATCCGGCGCGACCGCATTGCAAAAGATGTAAAATGGGTTGCTCCGACAGAATATGGCGATTTGGATATTACCATTAACCTATCCAAACCCGAAAAAGATCCAAAAGCCATTGCTGCGGCAAAAAATATGCCAGCGGCAGCATATCCCAAATGCCTGCTTTGCCGTGAAAATGAAGGTTATGCCGGGCGGGTGAATCATCCAGCACGGCAGAACCATCGCATTATCCCGGTAGAAATCAATGAAAGCCGTTGGTTTATGCAATATTCGCCGTATGTCTATTATCATGAGCACTGTATTGTGTTCAATTCACAGCATACGCCGATGAAAATTGATGCGGCAGCTTTCCGAAAGCTTCTGGATTTTGTCCGTCAGTTCCCACATTATTTTGTCGGTTCCAATGCAGACTTGCCGATTGTTGGCGGTTCTATCCTTGCGCATGACCATTTCCAAGGCGGGCATTATACCTTTGCCATGGAAAAAGCGCCAATTGAAACCCCAATTGCCTTTGCAGGGTTTGAAAATGTGGAAGCGGGTATTGTCAAATGGCCGATGTCTGTTATCCGCCTGCGCAGCGCAGATGATGCGGCACTTGTCCAGTTAGGCGCAAAAATTCTTGCCGCATGGCGTGGATATACCGATGAAAGCGCATTTATTTTCAGCGAAACCAATGGCGAACCACATAACACCATTACACCGATTGCACGCATGAAAGAGGGCAAATTTGAACTTGACCTTGTCCTGCGCAACAATATCACAACCGAAGAACATCCGCTTGGTGTTTATCATCCACACGCGGAACTGCATCATATCAAAAAAGAAAATATCGGTTTGATTGAAGTGATGGGGCTGGCAGTGCTGCCAGCGCGGTTAAAAGAAGAACTTACCGCGCTGGCGGATGGGTTATGCGCCGGTGCTAACCTCACCGCTGACCCGCGTACAGCCTCCCATGCGGCATGGGCAGACGAACTGAAAACACGTTATACATTCACCCCGGAAAATGCAATGGATATCCTCAAAAAAGAAGTCGGCATTGTATTTTCCAAAGTGCTGGAACACGCAGGTGTATACCATCGGGATGCGGCTGGCAAACAGGCATTCCTGCGATTTATTCAAAGTGTTTCCGGCAAATAAACGGTAAATCCGGCAAAATAGCATTCAGCTTTCCAGTATTCTTTTCGCCTCCTGCCCATCCTGGGCAGGAGGCACCACCTCAATAACTCTATCATAACTGCAAAAAGTATCAGTTTCATACTTAAATTTTGGCTGCTGTTATGGTATAATAAATCCTGTCCTCGCTGTTTGTATCTGCAATGCGAGGGCAGGATTTATTGTTTTTTTCAGGAGGTATAACACAATGTCTGAAATAATGGAAAATCAGGATACCCTGACCGAAGAACAGCAGGCAGCAGCACAGGAGCTGGAAACTGCCCAGCAGGATGCTGAAGCTGCCCAGCAGGATTTGGATGCCGCTTTAGAGGAAGAAAACCCAATGGCAGCCAAACGGCGCAAATGGTCTGCTTTTGTAGAGGGACCTGCGGCAGATTTCTTTACCGGCTATAAGTTAGAAAAAATGGCAATCGATGATGGGAATGGCAACAAAGCAAAATTCAGCCGCACAAAAGATGAAGGCATTAAAGTCGAATATACATCTTCTGTTATGCTGTAACGAAACAAAAAACCCAGTTGGTTTTATCAGCCAACCGGGTTTTTGTTTTATTTTATATCGGCTAAATTAGCCTGCGCACAGTTCCACAGCAGCCTCTGCAGCGGATGCTGCATCTGGTGTGAATTTGTCTGCGCCAATGGAATCACAGTAAGCCTGTGTGATTGGTGCGCCGCCAATCATAACCTTTACCTTGCCATTCATTTCAGAAGCTTCCAATGCATCGACAACATTCTTCATTTCAGCCATGGTTGTGGTCAGCAGGGCAGAACAACAGATAATCTGTGCCTGGTTTTCACGAGCTGCATCAATATAAGCTTCTGGTGCAACATCAACGCCCAGGTCAATGACTTTCAGGCCCTTGCCTTCCATCATCATTTTAACCAGGTTTTTGCCAATATCATGCAGGTCGCCACGTACAGTGCCGATAACAACGGTGCCGCGGTCAACCACATCACCACTGGACATATGCGGTTTCAGGATTTCAACGCCCTTATTCATTGCGCGTGCAGCAACCAGAACTTCTGGTACAAATACTTCGCCATTGCGGAATTTTTCACCGATAACGCCCATGCCTGCCAAAAGACCATTTTCCAGGATCTCCTTTGGTGCAATCCCTTCATCAAGTGCCTGCTGTACTGCTGCTTTTACCTTTGGTGCGCGGCCTGCCTGCAATAAGGTGCTGATTTCGTCTAAAATTGCCATGTTCGTGTTCCTCCTCAAAATTCTCAGGTAAACTCTTGCAGCCACCTTATGCCAACTTCCTGCATTGCCTAAGGGGCTGTTTGTTTTTGTTGTCCTTATTATTGCACAAAGGAGCTGATACTGTCTTGTGCATTCTTTTGATTTTTTGAAGTATCTTATCTTTTTTGCTTTTAGGCATGGGAAAAACGCGGTATCCACAAGCCAAAAGAAACCGCGTTTTCCAGAGGGGGAGAATGCTATGCTGTTTTTTTGCATATCTGCCATGCAGGAGGAGCAGACACGCAAAAAACCGCAAAGCTGTCACGATGAAACAGGCACTAAGACGAATATTTGCTTATTGCATGAAAAAGCCTGCTTTGATAGCAAAGCAGGCTCAAGACAATTCCAGAAAAACCTGAAACCCGAATGAGCTGCTCTGTACGGGAACAAACTTCATCTTCCATTCAGGCAGGTTTCCTGGCTTTTGGTTCACAGCCGGACTGCGCCTTCTCACCGCCCAAGAACGGCAATGGCATTTTGCAGCAGGCTTCCCAATTACAGTGACCGCATCGCTCAGGCATTGCACCTGATTCCCTATTATTCCGCAGTAGCGCGGACACCTGAATGTACTGTTTCTATATGTTATTATAACAGTTCTTGATTCCCCTGTAAAGAGGAAAAATAAAAGCGTTTTTATTCCCAGTTATTTAGTATGAATACAGTTTATCATAACCAAGCAAAAAGTGCAAGTATTTTTTTACTTGGCGCACCATGCCTGTTCCAGACAGGCGGCTGCATTTACAAAATCCGCCGACTGGATGCCTGCATACCCAAGAATCACAGTAGACGGCGGACAAGCCCCCTGCCCCGCAATATAATAATCTGATAAACCATATACCCGCACGCCATGTTCTGCAGCTGTTTGGATAAGTGTAGCCTCATCCATGCCATTTTTAACGGTCAGCAGAATGTGTAGCCCTGCTTCCGCGCCGGAAATGGATAAAAAAGATGCAAGGCGGCTGCTTGCCAATGCGGACAGCAGGCTGTCCCGCCGTGCCTTATATAAATTGCGGATACGGCTGACATGGCGTTCAAATCCACCTGTGGACAAAAACTTTGCAAGAGTATACTGTTCAAAACTGGGTACTGTTGAAGCATAAAACCCACAGCGGTGATAGAACTGTTCCAACAGACTATATGGTAGCACCATATAGCCAATGCGCAGCGATGGCGCAAGGCTTTTTGCAAAGGTATTGAGATAAATGACACGGTCAGCATGATCCATTTCTTTCATGGCTGGAATTGGGCGCGAACTGTAACGGAATTCTGAATCATAGTCATCCTCAATGATATAACGGTCTTGCCCTTCTTCTGCCCATTGCAGCACCGTCAAGCGCCGTGCCGCAGGCATTACCACGCCAAGCGGGAAATGGTGCGAAGGCGTTAAATAAACGGCATTTGCACCACTTTGCTCAAGCAAGTCAGTCCGCAAACCATATAGGTCTAATGGCACTGGGGCTACCCTTGCACCGCACGCATGGAAAATACGGCTGAGTTTTGGATAGCCTGGGTTTTCCAGCGCATAGATATTTTCCCGCCCTAAAAGCTGAATCATCAGGTTTAGCAAATATTCTGACCCAGCCCCGACTACGACTTGTTCTGGGTCGGCAGAAATGCCGCGGAACTCCGCTAGGTAACGGCAGATTTCTTCCCGCAATACCATAACGCCTTGGGGTGGAGCGGCTTCCAACAGATGGTCAGCGCGGTCAGTCAACTGCCCGCGCAGCAGCCGTGCCCATAATGTAAATGGGAAACACGCGGTATCGACAATATTCGTCTTAAAGTCATATGGATATTTGATAACTGAGGTAATTTGTTTTGCGGTTTTCCGCAGCGGCGGCACAGCCGCCGTGCGCTGCACTTGCCCATGGACAAAATAACCCGAACGCGGGCGGGATGTGATATAACCTTCCGCAAGAAGCTGGCTGTATGCGGTTTCCACGGTAATTTGGCTGATTTCCAAATGAGCAGCGAGTTTGCGTTTGGATGGCAGGCGTTCACCGCCTTTTAGTGCGCCTGACATAATATCCTGCCGCACAGCACGGTAAAGCTGTTCATAAAGTGGGATTTTTGCCCCAGTATCCAAATGATAAGTCAGCATTTCAAACCTCTTCCTGGAAAATAAGCGTTACACAATACCCATACAGCGCATCACATACAAAGCCGCTGTCATAGTCAATGCGGACAATGCCGTGGTTAAAACAATAATGGATGAAGACAACACCGCGTCACCGCCCATATTTTTCGCCATAATATAGCAAGTGACTGTACTTGGCGCACCAGTCATAATCAAAATGGATACCAGTTCCTGATTACGGAATCCCATTAGATAAGCTGCCGGCAAGAAAATGACTGGCAATGCAATCAGCTTGATAAAAGATGCCACCAAGGTCGGCTTTACTTTTTGCAGCGCTTTTGCGCCTTCAAATTCCGCGCCAATCAGCATCAATGCTAAAGGTGTTGCTGGTGCGGCGAAAAAACCAATAGTTTTATTAACTACTGCTGGAAATTCAATTTCCAGCAAGGAAAATGGCAGCCCTGCCAAAATGCCAAGGATAAGTGGGTTTGTCAAAATACCTTTCACAATATCCCATGCAAAACGGCGCCCATCTTGTGGATGCTGCCCACGCACAGTCAGTACCAGCACAGAATAAACATTATAAAGCGGCACAGCCGCGACAATCATCAGCGGCGCAAGCCCGGCATTGCCATAAATATTCTGGATAAACGCAACGCCCATCACCGCCATGGAACCACGAAAAGATGCTTGTGTAAATGCGCCAACCATGGATTTATCCTTCAGCAACAATTCTGCAAACGCCCAGATGCCTAAGAAATAAATGGTTGTTGAAAGCGAGCAGAACAGAAAAAATTTTAAATTGAAATTTTCGACAATACGCCCGGCTGCAATATCCTGGAACAGCATAACCGGCAAAAATACCTTAAATACAATTTTATCCGCCGCAGTGGTAAACGCTTCTGGGAAAAAACCATGCTTCTTGAGCAGATAACTGATAAAAATAACCGCAAAAACCGGTACGGTTGCATTCAAGCTGAAAATCAGGCTATCCATCATGTCCCTCCAAACAAAAGGAAAGGCAGCTTTGGCAGCTGCCATCCTTTTTATCTTACCAGCGCGGCGCTTTTTCCTCAAACACCAGCCCAACCGCACCCGCGCCAATATGAGTGCCAATCACCGAACCCACCGCATGGGTATGGATGCAAATTCCTTTGATTGTATTACGCAGATCTTGTGCGAGTTCTGCCGCAAAAGCAGGCGCATCGGTATGCACCACAATCACTTCTTGCAGATTTTTTGCAGTTTCCAGGAATTTTCGGATGAGTTTTTGTTTAATCTGCGCCATGCCGCGGCATTTTGCAATATCAACAGGCAGCCCATTGATGACCGTCAGCAGTGGGCGGATGCCCAACAAACTGCCAACTGCCGCACGCACATTGCCAATGCGCCCGCCGCGGCGCAAGTATTCCAGTGTTGCTGGCACGAAATAAATGCCGGTTGTCCGCTTCATTTCCTCCATACGGGCTAAAATTGCGTCAATCCCTGCGCCCTCCGCCGCCATACGGGCAGCAGTTTCCGCAATCAGTCCGGTTGCGGCACAGCCGTTATAAGAGTCAATTACGTGTATTTCTGGCGCAAAACCCTGTTCTTTCAGCATGGCTGCTGCCAAAGCAGCAGAACCTGCTGTGCCTGAAAGCCCACTTGAAATGGTAATACATAAGATATGTTCAGCTTGGGCATATTTTCGGAACACACTCATAAACATTTCTGGGCTGGGCTGAGATGTTTTCGGCAGCCCAGCCATTTTTGCCAAACGCTTATAAAACTGTGATGGTGTTAGTTCCAAGCCTTCCAGGAATTGTTCTTCCCCAAAATATACCGTCAGCGGTACCATGGAAAACCCAGCCGCTGCCGCCTGTTCTGGCGAATAATCACAACTGGAATCTGTAATGACAACAATATTTGACATATGTCCCCCTCTTTGCCCATTGGGGCAGATTGAGATTTGCCGGCTTTGTCGGCAGTTTTTCATGATTGCTCAGACAGGAAAAATTTTTGCAGTTTCAGCAGGCTTTCCGCAAGGATAGCGGTTTCCTGCGGTGTCAAATCGCTTAATGCGGCTTCAAGCATACGCTGGTGAAATTGCTTATGGTATTCATATACAGCCTGCCCGCGGGCTGTCAAACTGACATTGACCACCCGTTTGTCCCGGCTGCTGCGCGCACGCACAATCAGCCCTTTGTTTTCCAGCTTATCACAGGCAACCGTTAAGGTTGCCAACGTCACGCCAATGGCTTTTGAAATTTCACCCATACGGCTGGGCTGATGCACCCCTATTTTTTCAATGATATGGATTTCGGTAATAGAAATATCCGAATCTAAGCCTGTTGCCAGCGAATGTTCTTCAATTTTATTGATACGTCCCCAAATATCGACTAAAAATGTGTTGATGGTTTCATAATCGGACAATGTACATCACCCCCACTTTAATAGTTGATTTGTCAAACTAATTATATCACAGCTTGCCGCCGGACTCAAGCCCAGAAAAATTTTATGCCCATCTTTCGTGTTTTTCGCAAAATAAAGATGGATTTTATAAAATTGTGTGCTATACTGAATGCAAAAGGTAATAGGTGGGGATACCATGCGTTTTATGAAATATTTGCGTTTTTCCAAAGAAGCACGTGCCATGCAAAATGCGCGGATGCACATGAACTCTGCCGGTTGGACATTTTTCAGCAGCCTGCCTTATGCAGACCACTGCTCTGCACCAAAACAGCAGGACTGGATCATGGTCAAAGGCGAAGGTGAATCTTCCCTGCAATATCAAGGCATTTGCTGCAAAGGCGTCCGCCTGTTATGGAAAAACCGGGTGACAGGCGAAATCCGACAGCCACAAGAAAAAACTTTTACAGCCGATATTAGTGAGCCCTTCCGAGCAGGGGGCAGGAAATGCCATCAAATGAATGATCTGGCGATGTTCCGCCCGCAAAATGACCCATCTGGGCATTGGGCACAGGACTGTTATGGGCGCAAAGCATTCTGTATTTTTAAGCCTTTTCCCTGTTTTGATTCTTATGACCTGATCAATGAGGATCGATATTACCGCTGGATTTTTTTATGCAAACATGGCGTGCTGACACGGATATATACCACAGATAACTATATCGACCAGAAAGTTTATATTACAGAGGATGTCGCATGGCTGGAGCGTGACGCATGGACGGAAATGGAAAAGGCAAATTACCTGGAATGGCGATAACCAGTTCGCAAATGAATCAAAAGCGTTCACAGACGCTGTGCGGAAATCCCCTTGGCGGCAAAATTTTTACTTTACTTTTGGGCAGTAAATTGGTATAGTAAAAAGGATGAATGGTATTCCTCCGGGAAACGATATCATAACGGATAGACTTCCCCAACGCATTTTTTCAATTCCAGCCTGTACCCTATCGGGATGGGACTCGGAATGCCGCCAGCCATGATAAAAGGATGGTGGTCATACTGCATATTGGATTTATTGGCGCAGGAAAAGTAGGATTTACACTTGGCAAATATTTTGCTGCTCATGGGCTGCCTGTGCTGGGCTATTACAGCCGCAGCAAGGCTTCTGCGGAGAAAGCAGCAGAATTTACAAACACACAGGCATTTGATACCTTGGAAACACTTGTATCACAATGCGGCATTCTATTCCTGACCGTTCCTGATAGGTGCATCCCCCAAGTTTATGGGGAATTAACAAAGCTGCCGATTGAAAAAAAGTGCCTCTGCCATTGCAGCGGCGCACTATCCGCCTATTCTGCCTTTACAGGCATCCGGGATTTGGGCGCATTTGGATATTCCATTCATCCGCTGTTTGCTGTAAGCGATTGTTATCACGCTTACAAAGAACTGCCGGATGTTTTTTTTACGATAGAAGGCGATCCGGCGCATTTAACGGATTTGCAAAGTATGCTTACTGGCATTGGGCTGCGTGTGCAGCCCATCCCACCAGAATGCAAAACCATATATCATACAGCAGCAGCCATTGCCAGCAACCTCATGATTGCACTGGCCGCACAAAGCATGGATATGCTGCAAACCTGTGGTTTTTCTCCGCAGGACGCACAAAATGCCCTTGCCCCGCTGATGCTGGGTAATATGCGGCATATTGCGGCAGAAGGCGTCACAGCCAGCCTGACCGGCCCTGTGGAGCGTGGGGATACCAATACCGTCCGCAAGCATTTGGACGCGCTGACAGACCCCGCAGAACGCCAAATTTACCGCCTGCTGTCCCGCAGACTTATCCCACTGGCACAGCGCAAACACCCCGAGCGTGATTACCAACAGATGGAGCAGTTATTGAAGGGAGATTAAATATGCCAAAGAAAAACACGGTTGCAACCTTGCTTGCCATGAAAGGCCAAGAAAAAATTACCCAGCTTACCTGTTATGATTATACCACCGCCCGCCTTATCGACAGCGCAGGCATTAACACCATACTGGTTGGGGACAGCCTTGGCATGACCATGCAGGGCTATGAAGATACCCTGCCTGTTACCATGGAAGAAATGATTCTATATGGACGCAGTGTATGCCGTGGCTGTAAAGATGCGTTTGTTATTATGGATATGCCCTTTATGAGTTACCAGGTTTCGGTGGAACAGGCAGTTGCCAACGCTGGGCGGCTCATCAAGGAATGCTGTGCCAATGCGGTGAAACTGGAAGGCGGCAGCCAGGTTTGCCGCCAGATTGAAGCCATTACCGCTTGTGGCATTCCGGTTTGTGCCCATATTGGCATGACCCCGCAGTCCGTCAACGCATTCGGTGGTTTTAAGGTGCAGGGCAAAGGGGAAGATAATGCAAGGCGTGTGCTGGAAGATGCACTTGCTGTGGAAAAAGCAGGGGCTTTTATGGTGGTACTGGAGTGCATCCCCCCCAAACTTGCCGCCCTCATCACAAAGAAAACCAAAATGATTACCATTGGCATTGGCGGCGGTGCAGGCTGTGATGGACAAGTGCTGGTTTATCAGGATATGCTTGCGATGGGCGATTTTAAACCCAAATTTGTCAAACATTTCGCCCAGATTGGGCAGCAGATGAAAGATGCTTTCCAGGCATACAGCCAGCAAGTAAAAGACGGCTCTTTCCCAGAGGAAATCCACACCTATGCCAAAAGTGACTGTTCCGATGCATTCCTGGCACAGCTTGACGCGGAATATTGAGATAAAAGGAGAAAATCATGGAGATTGCAGCAACGATTGAACAAGTGCGCGCCCAGGTGCGCGCCTGGCGTCAAAAAGGACTAACCGTAGGTCTTGTGCCTACCATGGGCTATTTGCACGAAGGCCATGCCAGCTTAATCCGGCAGTCGGTTGCCCAGTGTGACCGCACGGTTGTTTCTGTATTTGTCAACCCAACCCAATTTGGGCCAAACGAGGATTTAGAAGCCTATCCGCGAGATTTTGACCATGACAGCAACCTTTGCCAGTCATTGGGCGCTGATTTGGTGTTTCATCCCGAAGCTTCCGAAATGTATGCTCCAGATGCGGCAACTTATGTAGAAATCCTTTCGGATATGCCAAAGCAGCTTTGCGGCAAAACCCGCCCCATTCATTTCCGAGGCGTATGCACGGTGGTTTCCAAACTGTTTAATATTGTTCTGCCGGATAAGGCTTTCTTTGGACAAAAGGATGCCCAGCAGCTTGCCATTATCCGCCGTATGGTGCGGGATATGTCTTATGGTATTGAGATTGTAAGCTGCCCAATTGTCCGCGAAGCGGACGGGCTGGCAAAATCCAGCCGCAATACCTATTTAAGTCCTGCCGAACGCCAGGCGGCGCTTGTGCTCAGCAAAACCATTTTTATGGGACAGGATATGGTGCAAAATGGTGAAACCGATGTGCACAAGCTGACCCAGGCCATGCGGGACGCGATCAGCCGCGAACCGCTGGCACGCATTGATTATGTCGAAGCGGTCAATGCTGTGACCATGGAACCTGTAGCGCAAATCCATGGCGCGGTGCTGGTCGCTATGGCGGTTTATATCGGCAAAACCCGCCTCATCGACAATTTCCTGGTGGAGGCTTAACATGATCTTAGAATTATTAAAGGGGAAAATCCACCGCGCCACTGTGGTGCAGGCGGAACTCGACTATGTTGGCTCTATCACAGTAGACAGTGATTTATTGGATGCAGCTGGTATTTTGGAATATGAAAAAGTTCAAATTGTTGACGTCAACAATGGCAGCCGTTTTGAAACCTATACCATTGCCGGCGAGCGCGGCAGCGGTATGATCTGCCTGAATGGTGCCGCGGCGCGCTGCGTCAGCACAGGGGATAAAATCATCCTGATGTGTTATGCACAGTTTACGCCGGAAGAAGCTGCTAGCCATAAACCCAAAGTGGTTTTTGTCGATGAAAATAACCACGCGGTGCGTGTCACCAATTATGAAAAGCATGGCTTGCTCAAAGATATGTAAAGGGAAAACCCCAGGCTGTTTGTTTCAGCCTGGGGCTTTTTATGGGTTTTTATGTCTGTCTTCACCTTTTGCTGTGCTTTTACCCAACTGCCTTTTCCAGTGCAGTAATCAGGTTATTGCGCTCAAAGGGTTTGCAGACAAAGGCTTTTGCGCCAATGGCGTCCGCCTCGTTCATGGAACCATCACATACCAGTGATGATACCATCACAATGTTGGCTTCTGGATGATCCTCGAGAATCACCTGTGCGGTTTCCAGCCCATCGATGCCAGGCATTACAATATCCATTGTTACCACATCTGGATGGACTTTGTCATACTGGGCAATGGCTTCTTCTCCATTTTGGCAGCAGGCAACAATTTCAAAGCCCGAATCTTCCAAAAGGCAGCGCATTTCCAGCTCAAGCACCGGTGAGTCATCAACGACCATAAGCCGTTTCCCCATAAAACATCCCCCCTTTCCGAAATAGATTGCATATTCACACCTGGAACTTATATTAATCTAATTTCTTCTCCCACCAACATAGCTGCGCATGGCCGGGTTTCATGTTCCAGGTGGACAGATGCGCTCCCGATAGCGATTTCTGTGCCAGGATAGGCGATGTCGCATTCCAAACGCCGCCCACCCACAACTTGTGTGCTTTCTTTTAGTTTCTCTATATCTTTATCCATTTGTTCCAGCTTCATCCGCCCTGCGGACAGCTTAATCCGGGTTTTGCCCATTAAGCTGGTGCGGGTTGGGCTGGAAGGCTGACGTTCTAATTTTTCCAGCTTGGTTTGCAGATCCTGGACTTCTTGTAATAGTAGTGTCCGTTCAAAATCCATACAGGGTGTGCCGCCAAGGGATATGGCTGTATGGCATTCCGAACGTGAACCAATGACATTTGCCCGCACTTTACGGGCCGCCCATATGCGCCCGCCCATGATAATGCCGCGCCCAGAACGGACTTCTACTTCACCATCGCTGTAAATATCACAGTTGACAATACAGTCTGCCTGTAAGTTTTCGCGGACATATACGCGCAGGTTTTCCAAATATTTTGCATAGATATTGCGGTGAGCACGGATAATATTTTGTCCATTGCCCTGAATACCCTTGGCAACAACCAAATCGCCGCCAGCTTCAATCGTGCTGGCCTCCACCACGCCGTCCACATGGATATTGCCCATGGCACGGACGGTAAAGCCGCTGCACACATCACCATGGATATGGATATCACCCAGGAAATTTAAGTTGCCTGTGGAATAGTCCACATTGCCGCCGATGTCCAGCACCGGCTTGATTTGGAAGCTCCGCCCGGTAAATTCCACATGACCTGCCTGTGCAGCAAGCAGCAAAGTACCTTCTTCATTCAGTTCTGTGCCCCGCCCTTTAGGGACTTGCGCCTTTTTCCCGTTTTTTGCGGAAATATCCTGATCGGTCACAGTTTTGCCGGGCACACCTTCTGTTGGCAGGGTAATCCGGCAGATAATATCCCCTTTATCCGCATTTTGAACAAGGTTCAGCGATGTATAATCCACTTGGTCATATTCATTCACTTGAAATTCACGCTCAATAACACGAGGATATAATTCCTCTACACTTCCATTTATACCATCTACAGCGGGCTGCCCTTTGGCAATCAAAAATAGCTGAAAATATTTCCCATTATCCTCTGGTAATCCTTCCAACAGTGCAGTATCAATGCCAAAGGCGATTTTATTTTCGGCAAGTGCCTGCGTCAGCATTTGCTGGTTCAGTTCTTCCCCGCCGCCTACCGGCGGGAAAACAAGCAGCCAGGCAACCAACTTATTGGCAGAAATAAAGATGCGCGGCACAGCGTCAAGCTGTGGGGGCGGAGGCGGCTGTTCGTCCTCAGATTTTGGTGCAGGCGGTTTTTCATTGGCTTTGCCGAGGCGCATGGAAGCAAAGCTGTCCAGCGCTGCGCGCAGGCGGTTTGCTTCTTGAGAAAACACACCATCGGGCAAAAGCCCACCATCCGCTATGCGTAAATGTGGAGGCGGCAGCCAGCCTGCCTGTTCTTTCCGAAGTTCATACAACTGGTGCAGTGCATGATCGGGGGGCAGTATTAACAGGGCGGGATCTGGCAACGGGTCATCAGCAACCCTGTGAACTGCGGAAGGGGTTTCTGTTTTGGGGATAGATTGTTGTTCTTGTTCTGTGCCCTTCTTTTTCAGCCCGATATCTGTAAGCCAGGATTGGATCCGATACTTGAGAGCCATAATATCCCTCCTTTCGTAATGCAAGCGCAATAAACTATCGTTTACTGCTTTTGATACTTCTATTATACATCGAAAGCCGCCAAGGAAACAAGATGGCTATACTAGGAAATTTTGCAGGGCAGTTTTATGCAATATGCCTGTATGGAAACTCTGTGGGGGGCGATTCGTTTCGACAGGAAAAATATGCGTATCTTTTTGCAGAATATTGTTTTTCCTGCGGATATGTGCTATGATAATGAAATCAGCCGAAAGGGAGTGATGCTATGTGAAAGCATCGGAAAAGCTGTCAGCGGCAGAAGTGCGTCGCGCAAACCGCAACCGTGTCTATATGTATCTATATGCGCAGGATACCCCAAAAACCAAACGCGATATCGAACAAGATCTAAAAATCAGTATGCCCACCGTGACCCAGAATCTTCGGGAGCTTTTATTTGAAGGGCTTATTGCCTATGTTGGAATGGAACAATCCACTGGCGGGCGCAAAGCACGCCAGATTGCCACAAACCCACAGGCAAGATTTGCTATCGGCATAGAACTATCCAGCAATGCCCTGCGCTATGTGGCGGTAGACCTGCGTGCGCAGGAAATTGCGTTTTCTGAAATCCCGGTTCGGTTTGAGAACAGCGACCGGTTCTTCCTGCTGCTGTCAGACCAGCTTGAAACATTTTTAGACGCTTTCCAGTTAGAGCGCAGCAAGCTGCTTGGCGTTGGCATCACGCTGCCTGGCATTATTGATGAAAAAGAAGGCATGATTGCTGCCGCGCCAACCCTTGGTGTGCGCAATTTCCCACTCAGCCGCATGACAGAAGGTATCCCCTACCCTTGCATTGTGCAAAATGATGCTTCCGCAGGCGGCATGGCAGAATTATGGCGCAGCCGTATTGATGGCGATATGGCATATTTATATTTGGGCAAAGGTGTTGGCGGCTCTATCCAGATGGGCGGGCGGAATTATCGCGGCGCCCATGGGCGCAGTGCTGAATTTGGGCATACTTGTGTTATGCCTGGCGGCAGACTTTGCAGCTGCGGCAAACATGGCTGTTTGGAGGCTTATTGCTCCACCCTGCGTCTAACCGAAGATACTGGCAGGACAATGACAGGCTTTTTTGAAGGGCTTGCACAGAGTGACCCACAGTGTCTTGCTGTTTGGAAAGAATACCTTGATTTCCTTGCGCTAGGCATTCATAATATCCGTATGACACTTGATTGTGATGTGTTGCTTGGCGGCGAAGCCGCCGCGTTTATGACAGAATACCTGCCCGATTTGGAACTTCGTTTACAGCGGCTGGATGCCTTTGAATTGTCACCCTTTTGCCTGCGCATTGGCAAATGCGGCAGTAAAGCAGGCAGCATTGGGGTTGCCTTACAGTTTATTCGCCAGTTTATCGAACAGGTATAATGACATGACACGATTTTATCCCTTATCCAAATCACAATTGTGGCGTAAGCGATATCTGACCTTCAGGTATTGCTTGCGCTACTGCTTTTTTGCGGAACCCTGGATAATAGAAAGCAATTTTATCAAACCAAAGCGCAAGATTTCTGATAGCTTTCCGGATGCAAACCCAGCCCAAACTTCTTAGACGTTGGCGAAAAACTGGATGAGGACGCATGGCGCGAACATATTGCACATACCCTGCACTGTGCGCAAGGCTGCAAACTGGAAATGACTGTCCGTGACGTTTACACGATTCACAATGATATTTCCAAGGTACAGCGTACCGTACAGATTATGCGTGAGGAAATCGCGAAGCACTGGCACGAAAGTTAATCTTTTTCTTCCCCGTTGCTTGAAAGCAACGGGGATTTTCTTTATATGCAAAAAAGATTCCCACAGCCATAGACTGCGGGAACCTAAAAATCAAACCTTATTCAACATCCTGCACGGTTTCTATACCGTTTTCACGATAAGTATAAACCGTAAAGCCATTGTATGATAACTCGCCGTCTTCCCCTTCCCCAATGCAGCTTGACGCGTAAGAACGGCTATTGGGCGAACCGATTGCCGCAATCAAACTGGATGCACTCTGCCCAATATAAGAAGACGCTGTGTCTTTTGATGCGGCTGGTGCTGGCGCTGGTTCGGGTTCCGGTTCAGGCGTTGGGGCTGGTTGTGGTGCGGGGGCTGGTTCTGGTTGCGGCGCAGGCTGTGCAGCTGGTTCTGATCTGGTTGTTGCTTTTTGGGGCTGCTCTGTTTCAGGCTTTTTTTCCGGCGCTGCGGGCTGTTGTGCCGCTGGCTGCGGTGCGGCGGCTGCGGCGGCAGGCTGTGGAGTTTCCTGTTGTACAGGCGCTGGCGTATCTGGCGTTACCGTACCGCTGGCGGCGGCAGAAGACGCTGCTGATGATGCCTGCTGTGTTGGCGGCGTACCAACCGAGCTGGATGCGCCTGCTTTTGATTTTGCTGCGTCATCTGCTCCGACAGAAGATGATGCCGCTGGCTGTTTATTGCCGCAGGCTGTCAGCATGACAGCGGAAAGTGATAATGCTGCCAAAACAGTAATAAATGATTTTTTCATAAATAATTCTCCTTTTTATGCAACCGCCTGATAAGGCGTTTGATATAAAATTCCATCCGCAAAATATAATACAGCGGCTTGCTGATATGCCGCACGTGGCACATATGCGGTAAATGGTATTTTCCCTTGTCCGGCAGGACTGGCTTCATAAAGCATATCATCAAGCTGTATATAAACTGGTGAATGTGCATCCACCTTGCCAGATAATGTACCCGTAAAATGTAAATAGCCTTCCAGCATCCCATCATCTGTTATGGAAAACGCTGCTTCTGCCTGCCCAATGGGCGGCATTTGTGATAGGATACGCAGTGGCGCTGGGAAAATTGGGGCGCGTGTGGCAAGCCAGTCTAAATTACGTTCTACAATTTCAATCAGCATAGTATCCGCATCAGAAGCATCCAGCAATGAAAGCTGATATGGCATTGCACGGGAAAAAATACAATGTCCATACGCATCTGCCAAAAACGGATATAATGCATTGCCAAAAGAATCCCGGAACATAAACAAACTGCCTGATTTCAATGGATTTTGCGTTTCTATATATTGATCCTCAACACTATGGAAATTACTGCTGTATGAAAAAACAGGCTGCCGCTGATATTGTACATTTTCATCCAGTTCCTTACCTGCGGGATACAGCATCTCATAAAGATCCCCTTTGTGATTTTGACAAAATACATAATCTCCAGGGAAAAATAATGTTTGATCCGTTTTGCCTAATGCGCTCATCAATGTGTCATGTGCCAGCGCCGCACCACGCGCATTCCAATGGGAATCCAGCCGGTGATATAAAAATTCATATGCTGCTGTGTCATCCTGCGCACGCTGGTCACGCAGTGCCGCAAACAAATCGACATAAGCAATGCCTTCTTCTTCTAGAAGCGGCGTTAACCGGTTAATATCCGTCTGCCGGTCTAATGGCCGCCCAATATCTGGCAGATATTCTGGATATAATGATGCTTTATTGGGCGCAACAGTGACAAACAGCCGTATGCCGCGTGCCGTTAGGTATTCCTGCATCAGTGCAATGGTATGGGCTGCACCATATAATTGCCGCTGTGACAATGGTTCGGTATGCAAATAATCTGCCGCGGTCTGCTGATAAAATAACCAGCCTTCTTTGCCCAATAATACGCTGTCTTCAGTGGACACATGGAACAGAGCGGCATTCAATGCTGCGTTTGCAGTAATCATTTGCTGCCGAAAGGCAAAATGGTCAGCAATATAATCTGTTGCTTGTTGAAAAACTTCCAGATTTATTTTGCCATCTGCTGTTGTAAGTGTTGGGACAGGTGCAAGCCGTTGGTTTGCTGTCGCCTGCCCTTCTGGCAGCAAAAACATCCCCACTGCTGGAAGCAGGCAGGCACACATGAATGCTGCTATGGCAAGGTTTGCTTTGGTTTGTAAATTCATGAAAAACACCCGAAATTTCACTTAAAACTGAAAGTAAATAAAGGGGTTAAAGGTTGTTCCAGCCAGCACCAGCACACTCCATGCAAACAATGCACCATATGCCAGCGTTTTAGCAATATCCCGCGCAAGCACTGGCATTCTCTCGCCAACCAAGGCAAAAACTTTCTGCGGCAATCCTGCCGCAAAGCATATGCCTGCCAGCAAAAGGAACACTGTCCGTGCATCCAACAAAGCAATAAGCTGTAATGTATTGACTGCGGTACACTGAAACCCTGTAAACATTGTGGCAAATATCCGCCCTGCGCTGCTCAAATAATCCGCCCGGAATAAAGTAAACCCTAGAATTACCACAAACATCGTATAGATATGCCCAAACCAACATTCCCGCAGGCGTTTCGGGATGATTCCGATATCCTCAAGCGTTGCAAACAAGCCATGCCACAATCCCCAAAGGATGAACGTCCAATTTGCGCCATGCCATAACCCTGTTGCAAAAAACACAAGAAATTTATTGATATCGGTACGGATTTTCCCTTTCCGATTGCCGCCAAGCGGGATATATACATAATCCCGAAACCAAGATGACAATGAAATATGCCAACGCCGCCAAAACTCCCGAATGGAACGGGCAGTATAAGGCAAGTTGAAGTTTTCCAGAAACGAAAAACCAAATATCCGCCCCAAACCAATTGCCATATCGCTGTACCCACTGAAATCAAAATAAATTTGCAGAGTATAACAAACCGCGCCCAGCCATGCCAACCGGAAATCTAACGCTGATTGTGCAAAAACCACATCCGCAACCTGCCCTGCTGTATTGGCAATCAATAATTTTTTTGCGAAACCAAGGATAAATCGCTGCAAACCAGACAGGGTAAGCCAAGGGGTTAAAGTACGGCTGTCAATCTGTTGTGACACATCATGATATTTGATAATAGGCCCAGCAATAAGCTGTGGAAAAAATGAAATATACAACAGTAGTTTTGCAGGGTTATGCGTCCCACTTTGCGGATCACGATAAACATCAATCACATAGCTAAGCCCTTGAAAGGTATAAAATGAAATGCCAATTGGCAGCACAAGACCTACAGACGGCAAATTCATTCCGGATAAGCTGTTCCAAATGCTGGTCAGAAAATCCAAATACTTAAATGCCCCTAATGCCAACAGATTAATTATCACCGCAAACCCGGCAATCCATTTGCGATATTTAGCCGTATTTTGCAGCCATAACCCAAATAGGAAATTTGCAAGCACACTGACAAGCAGCAACAGGACATAACCTGGTTGTCCGAATCCATAAAACACCAAGCTGGCAAGCGCAAGCCAGCCATTGCGCAACAGCTGGACTGGCAGCAAACGGTAAACAAGATATGTAACCGGCAGGAATAAGAATAAAAAAATTGCAGAACTGAAAACCATGCGAATTATTTCTCGTAAATAAACGGTGTATGCCCAGCAAGCATTTTGAACATATCATAAGAATAATTGCCACGACGGCGATATGACATTTCTAATTCAGTATCAAACATATAATTGACACCATCCAGCCGGATTTCTACCCAGCCATGTGGACGGCGATTGCGCCCAACCAGCCCAACAACAGTATTTGCATCAACGCCCAGTTCACGCACCAGCATGTAATAGCCTGCTGCATAGCTGAAACAGTTACCCTTGCCGGTTTCCAGGAATGTTGCTGCATATTCCGGTTCCCAACCGACCTGTCCTTTGGTGACGTGTGCGCGCCCCAGATAAACAAAATTATCGCGCACATAATTATAAAGCGCACGCAATTTTTGTTCCAATGTCATTGTATCATTGGTCGTTTGACGAATAACATCGGTCAACATGGTATCCAGTGCCGCATAGCCAGTAGTATACCGTCCATTTTCATCGAAAGTATAGCTATCCATTGTCACAGAACGCAGGAACATCCCATCCTGTACACGGTAAAGCCATCCATCAATGCTGTAATAACCATTGGCAAGCTGATTGCGTTCAGTTTCAATGCTTGTCCAGCGTTCGCCGCCCGCAGCGGCTTCATGCCCATGGGTTACAGTAGCTTCCATAATCTGTGTATATGCCCAATGAGATTTCGGCACATCTGGGAATAAACGCAGGTTTTCTGCTGAAGCAATTGCGTTTGCATCTGGTGTGCGCCCTAACAGACGGTTAAATACTGCCGCCGCTTCTGCACGAGTCATAGCATCACCCGGCGCAAATGTCCCATCCGTATGCCCAGTGAAAATACCGCTGGCTGCTGCGGTGCTAATTGCGGTATGCGCCCAATGTGATGCCGGGACATCAGGATATGTTACTGGTTTTTGTGCCGCTGGCAGGAAATTTGCCAACATAACGGCACATTCCGCACGGGAAATCGGTGCATCGGGACGAAAATTCCCTTTTTCATCCCCATTCATAATGCCAAGGGCTGCAAGCCCTTCCGCAGCTTTTGCATACCAGGCATCTGTGGGTACATCCGCAAGGGATTTCCCTTGTACTGGCACATCTACCAACAAAGTATACAGCACCTGTGCGATTTCCGCACGAGTTATAGTATTATATGGCTGGAATAATCCTTTGGTATTGCCATTCATAAACTTTGTATGTGAATCAGTTTTCAGCGCTGGCGCATAAACTGCGGTAAGGGTTAAACTGTTCCGCACCTCAATTTCTGTGGGATTGACCCGGTTTCCTTCTGTGTCTTTCCAGCCTATGATATCTGCCGCATCTGGCACACGGGCTGGATGATAACCGTCCGCGACTTCTTCTGTTGTCTGACCGGCTTTGGTCACATAAGTCACAATATGGACAGCCTGTGGCGTATCTGTATCACCTGACTTATCATCATCTGCTTTATCTGTGTCACCAGATTCATCTTCATTCTGTGCTTTATCTGCGTCGCCAGATTCGCCTTCATCCTGCGCTTTATCTGCACCGCTGGATGTATCATTATCCTTGACTTTATCAGTATCACTGACCTTATCCGTTTTATCCGTTTTATCTGCTTCATCTGCGGACGACCCCTGCCCTGGTTGGGTTTCCGCCTGCACCGTCTTATCTGGATCAGCTTCCGCCGCAAATGCCTGTACAGGCATTGTGCTAAGCAGTAATGCCGCTGCCAAAATACCTGCAAAAAACTTTCTTTGCTGCATAAAAAAAGTCCCCCAATATTAAAGATTTGCCGTTTTGCCTACCCTGTAAAATACATGAGCCGACAAAACATTTCATATTTAATTATTACACGTCAAGACTGGATTGTCAATAAAAGCATCCCAATATCTTTCATAAAAAGCGCTGTTATTTCACAAATATAACGCGTGTTTATAATTAAAGTACAGGTAAGATATAAAACACCAATTCTCTTTTGTATTTTTATTGCATTTTCCCATTTTCTATTTACGTTAAAGGTTATCCAATATCAAAATGGCAGCATGATAGCGATACAGAGAAACATCCACCAGAAACCATTTTTATCCCGCCATCATAAGG
>CAJUDU010000022.1 GCA_910584935.1 uncultured Butyricicoccus sp.
GCCCAGTGGGCCCTGTTGCGCCTGCCGCGCCTGCTTCACCCGCAGGGCCTGTCGGTCCGGTGGGACCTGTTGCGCCTGCCGCGCCTGCTTCACCCGCAGGGCCTGTCGGCCCAGTGGGCCCTGTTGCGCCTACTGCACCGGTCGCGCCGTTCCTATTTGCAAAACGCCAAAAACAAAAACACGGCTTCATCCCATTTGGAAATGAAACCGTGTTTCTTTATGCTATAATGCTTGAAACCGTCAGGCAAATCATATATAGGAAAATCGCTGCTATTGGTACTGATGTAAAAAACGCTTTGTAAATCCCGTCCTCAACACGCTTTGCCCGGAGCAGACGCAAAAGCGGATTGATGTTGCTGAACAGCGCGAAAATAAGCATCAAAATACCAGCTGCTATAAAGGCTGTGTTAAGAAAAATGCCTGCGGTTGGACTTACTGCTTCCAGCCGCCCAACGCCTTCTACAAATAAATTATTCATCACATGTAGCAGTATGGTTAAATGGATGGAATGCTTCAACGCTAAATATCCAAAAATCATCCCGATAATAAGCGCAATCGGAAACTGTACCGCATTGCCGTGCATCAGTGCAAAAACCAATGCACTGATAAAAATGGCAAACCAGCGCCCATATGGTTCCAAATATCGCAGCAGTGCGCCGCGGTATATGATTTCCTCACAAATTGGCGCAACCGCGATGGAATAAAATAAAAGCGAAGCAGAAACCGCCGCCGATGTTGCCGCTTCATCTGCCGCCCCAAAAGAAAACCCAACAGATTCCAGAATATTCATAATTGGGGCATAGATTAGTGTAACAAGCATTTGCAAACCAAGAATCAGCAGGAAATAATAAATTAGTTCCACTGGGAAAACCTTTGCCCGCCGGTCAAGCAGACGGTCAAGCCGATGATTGCCCGCGCCTAAGCTGAGCATTGGCAGTACACTGACGGCAACTGAAAAAATGATAATATACCCTTGCAGCAGGTTCCATGTACCGCGCAGCGGGCTGAACCACCGCAGCAGCAGCGAACAAAGCAAACTGCCTGCCAATGTCAGAAACATCAAAAGAAGCTGTGATGAAACCAGTGCCCAGCCAAGCCGACTGAAATCCCGCCGCATTTCATCCTGTTCAAATTGCGCCATGCTGTTTTAACCCCTTTTCACGCGGACGCCACTCGCTAAGCGCTAAACCTGCCAGCACCATCATAATGCCAAGCACAGCTTGTCCACTTAAACGCTCCCGCAGGATGATTGCTGCCAAAATCACCGTAATGACTGGCGATAAGTAAATATAAGCACAGGTTTTCATCGAACCAAGGATGCCCACCGCATAATTCCATGTAAGGAAACAGACCGCACTTGCGCATAACCCCAGGAAACATAAATTTGCCGCTTCTATCCTGCCCATGGACAGCACTGCGGAAATGCGGAAACCATCAAACAACGCGGCAGGCACCATCATCACAATGCCATATAAGAAAATGCGGCGGGTTGCGCCAAGCGCCGAATAGCCCAAATCCGCAATTTTACGGGTAAGCGGGGAATAAATCCCCCATGCGGCGGCTGCCAGCAGTGAAAGCGCCAGCCCTTTGGGCTGGATATGCGCCGCGTCACTGCCAAGGCTAATGAGCACAATACCTGTCATGGCAATGGCAAATCCAGCCGCAAACCCACCACGCAGCTTTTCCCCAAGAAAGAAAATGCCAAATATCCCGGCAAACAGCGGCGCGGACGATACGAGCACGCCAATCAGAGAAGCGTCGCCATATCGCAGCGCAATATTTTCACATAAGTAATAACAGGCTAAGCCAGAAAACCCTGCTGCCACAAAATAAAGTTCATGCAGACGGGATTTCAGCGGCATTTTGCCTGGGCTGGCAATACATAAAGCAAGCCCGCCTAACGTGAACCGTAAAAGCAAAATTTCTACCGGCGTAAAATGCCGCAGCAATGTTTTGGTACAAACAAAAGTTGCGCCCCATACCGTGACAGTAAATAGGGCAGCAAGATGCCCATTGGTTTTTTGTTTCATATTATCCTACCCCTGGCGAGGCGATAAAGCCGCCGCCAATGACAATATCCCCATCATAAAATACAGCCGCCTGCCCTGCCGCAGGCGCACGCGCCTCATCTTCAAACACAATACGCGCCTCTTGTCCACAGGGCGTGACCACAGCGCGCTGTGCCCGCTTGGAGTACCGCACCCTTACCGTGCAGGCAAACGTCCCGTCCGCAGCGTATTCCGGCGCGCAGTAATGCACTTGCTGCACAAGGATTTCTTTCTGGAACACATCATTTAGTGACAGCACCACTTCATTGGTTTCCGGGCGCAGAGCCTTTACAAAAAGCCGCCCTTCGGCTGCAATGCCTAAGCCTTTGCGCTGCCCGACAGTATAATGATGCAATCCTTTGTGCCGCCCTAAAATTTTGCCGTTTTCATCGATAAAATTGCCTTCCGGCAAACGCACACCGTGCCTTTCCAGCCAGCCTTGCCAATTGCCATCCGGGATAAAACAGACATCCATGCTGTCTTTCTTTTGGGCAACGGGCAAGCCCAGCGCCTGTGCCTGCGCACGGACGGCGCTTTTATCTTCCATCATGCCAAGCGGGAAAATGCAGCGTGAAAGCACCTCACGAGATAACCGGTGCAGCATATAACTTTGATCTTTTTCTGACTGCGCACGCATCAGCAGCACCCGTCCTTCGGTATCCTGCCCAATGCGGGCATAATGCCCGGTTGCCAGCCACTTCGCGCCGATTTCATCGGCATAATCTGCAAGTGTTTGGAACTTTACCAGACGATTGCACACAACACATGGATTTGGTGTGCGTGCGTTTTGATATTCAGACGCAAAATACTGGCAGACATGCTGTTCCAGCGCTGGCGCACGGTGCGCAATATGCAGCGGAATGCCAAGGGCATCCGCTGTTTGCTGGGCTTGCTGCTGCCCGCCAAGCCCTAATTCCAAAAATAATCCATAAACATCATATCCCTGCTGCCGCAGCAGCGCCGCGGCAACGGCTGAATCTACCCCACCAGATAAACCCAGTACAACCTTTTCCATTTATTCTTGCCTCCATCCTGCCACGCCATGGAATAACCAGTATGGCGACGGGTTAAACCCTGTGATAAGCCCACTGCGCACCACAACTTGGTCGCGGATAAATGCAATCGGCGCAATCGGTGTTTCATTTATCAGCTGCGTATATAATGCCTGTTTTGCTTCTGCTGTGCCCACAGCGCGGGCATTTTGCACCTGGTTATCGGTTTCAAAATTGCTGTAACGCCCATAATTGAGCAAACCGCCTGTGCAGACCAGTGACCGCAAATCAAAATCCGGCATCATACGGGTTTCCCCATAGTACATATCAAATGTCCCAGCAAGCAATCTTGCCGTATATTCTTCAAACGGCACAGCGTCCACTGTTGCCGGAATGCCAACCGCCAGCAGACAATCTGCAATTTGCTGCGCTGCGCTGACTTTGAACGCATTTTCATTGTTCACCAAGATTGATGGCGCAAACCGCACCCGGTTGCCGGAAAAATTATCATATTCCAGCACACCATCCCCGTTGGTGTCCGAAATATTTGCTTGGGCAAATGCGGCAAGCGCAGTATCCCGGTCGGCTGCCACGCTGCCCACTGCTGGGTCGGGCTGTGGGTTCACGGGTGCAACCGCCGCGTCCGCAAAACTTTGGAACGCAATATTGCAAATATTCGCCCGCGCTATTGCGGCGGATACCCCCTGCCGCGCCTGCGGCAGGCTGAATGGACCCGCGCCACAGGCAAACCCAATATAATGCAGGTTTGTTGTCGGCGTCTGGTGCAGGTCTACCGAACCGCTGATATTCACCGGGTTGGCGCTGATGCGTTCTGTCCGGATTAGTGAAATATCACCGGTTTCAAAACTGTTAATAATGGCATCTGACCGCAAGGTTTCAATAAGGTCAATACGGCTAAACGCGCTGACAGCCCCGCCATGCCAGTTTTCATAAGGGGCAAGGTACCATTCGCCTTCCTCATACGCCGGGCGATATGCGCCTGTGCCATCGGCAAATGAATCATTTTCTGAGCCGCGCCGGAAAATCGGAATATCCAGCAGCTTGATAAAATCCATATTGGCAGAAGAAAGCGTAATGCCTACTGTATATTGCCCATCGGCAAAAATTGACTGTGCATCAGCCAGGCGGGAAAAATAGGGCGAAGTTTCATTGGATTGCGCGGTTTTGAGCGTATATACCACATCTTCCGCCGTCAGTTCCTCCCCTGACCAAAAGGTAATGCCTTGCTGAAGCTGAAATTTAAAGGTAATCCCATCACCCTCCCAGGACTGGCAGAGCATAGGCTGCGGCTGGAATTTATTATCCAGATAAAACAGCCCTTCATAAAGCGCTTCTGAAAGGATGCGGTTCATATGGGAGGTGCTGAGCACAGGGTTGATATTTTCCCCGCTATAATAAGCAAGCCCTAAATAATCGGCTGCTTTTTGGATTGTGGGCGGCTGTTCCAGCTCGGTATTGCTGGAAGCGGGTTCATCATCCGGGGCGGCGCTGCTATCGCCGCCCGGCGTACAGCCAGCAAGCAGCACCGCCATAAGAACAATAAAAAAGCGTTTCAAATGCTGAAAATCCATAGGTCTGTCCTTTCATGAAATGAGAATTTTCAGATGGCACAAGCGGCGCGTTGTTACAGGCAAATAATGCCTGCCTGTACGCCGCGTTTGCCGTTTGTCGCCCGGTGCGACCAAAATTCATCATGGTGGCAGCGAGTGCAAATGCCGCTGTCTACAATATTTTCTACCCCTGCTTCTTTGAGCAGCATCGTGTTAATCCCTTGTAAATCAATATGGTACTTTATACCGCGTTCCGCAATAAATGGCTCCGCGGAGGCGCCAAGCTGACGCACCATAGCTTCAGGCACATCGGCATCGGTTTCAAAACAGCACTGCCGGATGGATGGCCCGATGACCGCAATCAGGCTTTGACGCTTTGCGCCGAGTTTTTCCACCATCGCATCAACCGTCTGCGGCAAAATGCCCAGCGCTGTGCCCCGCCAACCGGAATGGCATACCCCACAGCTGTGGCTTGCCGGGTCATACAGCAGCGTGACCACACAGTCCGCATAATATCCCGCAAGCGGCGTATCCGGCAGGTTGGTAATCAGCGCATCAGATTCCCATGTCATGGGCTTATGCAGCCCCATGCCTACCGTTTCTTCTGTGACAACCGAGATTTTATCCCGGTGGACTTGTTGGGTCATGGTCAGCCGCGAAAGCGGGATTTGCAGCCCTTTTGCTAAAATCTCATAATTGCGCAGGACATTTTCCCGTTTATCCCCGCGGCTGAACCCTAAATTCATGCTTTCACAATCGCCTGTGCTGACCCCGCCAGCCTTTGTGGTAAAACCATGCCGCACCGGCAGGCGTGTGCTGATATAATAAGAAAATGTGCCGCAGGTGCGGCGCTGCATTGTTTTTTCTGGCATAAAAAAAACCTTCCTGTCCGCGGCGGTATCGCAAAAAATTGCCGCTTCTTTATTATAACCTTGCCTGCCTGTAAAAACAACCCTGCATACTTACCTTCGTCACTCTGCCTGATTTTCATGCCAGATAGAGTGTTTTCCTTGACACGCAAGGCAAAAAGCATTAAGATATTACTATAATACCTTATGTTCATTTTGTCCGGCCACGGAATTTTCATATGGGGATTATACCATTTTCCATTTCAAAAATTACAGGAGGTGTTCTACGCAGCTTTATGAATACGATGATAATCAAACTGCTTATTGGTGTTGTCTGTTTGGTTATTGGTGTGCTGCTTGGTATTTTCCTTCGGAAAAATACCGCTGAAAAGGTAATCGGAAGCGCGGAACAGGAAGCAACCCGCATTATTAATGACGCAATTAAATCGGGTGAAACCAAAAAACGTGAAGCAATTCTGGAAGCAAAAGACGAGATATTAAAGGCGCGCACGGAGGCGGACCGCGAACTGAAAGAACGCCGCGGCGAAGTGCAGAAAACTGAGCACCGGCTCCATCAGAAAGAAGAAGCGCTTGAAAAGAAAACCGACGCGATGGAACGCAAAAGCGAAGAGCTAAACCGTAAAATTGCCCAGGCGCAAAAAACGCAGGAAGAAGCAGAAGCGGTAAAAGCGGAACAAATTGCAACGCTTGAGCATTTATCCGGTCTGACCCGCGAGGAAGCGCGGGATTATCTTGTCAAATCCATTGAACACGAAGCCCAGCACGATGCTGCCCTGCGGCTGCGTGAAATCAACCAGCGCATAAAGGATGACGCTGAAGCCACTGCCCGTGAACTCATTACGACTGCCATACAGCGCTATGCAGCCGACCAGGTTTCGGAATCAACCGTTTCAGTTGTCCCCTTGCCCAATGATGAAATGAAAGGTCGTATCATCGGCCGTGAAGGGCGCAATATCCGTGCCCTTGAAAACCTGACAGGCGTTGACCTGATTATAGACGATACCCCAGAGGCCATTACATTGTCCTCTTTTGACCCGGTGCGCCGTGAAATTGCACGGCTTAGCCTGGAAAAACTCATACTGGATGGACGTATCCATCCGCCCCGCATTGCGGAAATGGTACAAAAAGCCCAACGTGAAGTTGAGCAGATTATCAAATCCGAAGGCGAACGCGCCATTTTTGAAGCTGGCATCCATGGCATCCACCCTGAACTGGTGCGGCTGCTTGGGCGTCTGCATTACCGCACAAGCTATGGCCAGAATGTCCTGCTCCATTCCATTGAGGTTGCGCATATTGCCGGTATGCTTGCCTCTGAACTTGGCCTTGACCCAACCATTGCACGCAGAGCCGGTTTGCTGCATGACATTGGCAAGGCTGTTGACCATGAAATTGAAGGTTCCCATGTCACCATTGGCGTTGACTTGGCAAAGCGTTACAAAGAATCCCAGGCAGTATCGCACGCGATTGCTGCCCATCATGGGGATATTGAGCCGACTACCATTGAAGCCTGCCTGGTACAGGCGGCAGATGCCATTTCGGCAGCGCGGCCTGGCGCACGGCGTGAGAATCTGGAAAATTATATCAAGCGTTTGGAAAAACTTGAGGAGATTGCAAACACCACACCTGGCGTTGAACGCTCCTATGCAATCCAAGCAGGGCGGGAACTGTGTATTATCGTGAAACCAGAGGATGTTTCCGATGATCAGATGACCATGCTTGCCCGTGAAATTGCAAAGCATATCGAGGATGAACTGGATTATCCTGGACAAATCAAAATCAATATGACACGGGAAACCCGTGCCATTGATTATGCAAAATAAACAGACAACACCGTTATGGGAGGGGCTTTACCCCTCCCTTTTACATGAAAAGGCTGGTGTGTTTTATGATTATACAAGGCGGGGCTGTGTACTGCGCTGACCGGGTATTCCGACATATGGATGTTTTAATTCAGGATGGGCGCTTTGCGCATCAAACGCCAAATAAAAAAACCATTCATGCGCATGGATGTTATGTTATCCCAAGCCTGGTGGATATGCACCTGCATGGGTGCATGGGATATGATGTTTGTGATGGGACATATGAAGCCATTGCACAAATCGCCGCTTATGAAGCTTCTGCTGGGGTTGCCGCCATGGCGCTTGCTACCATGACGCTGCCTGTGCCTACGCTAAACCATATTTTATCTGTGGCAGCGGCATACCAGCAAAATCCTGCGCAGGGCGCGGATTTGACTGGCATTAATATGGAAGGCCCTTTCATCAGCGAAAGCAAAAAAGGCGCGCAAGATGCGCGCCATAAGCTGCTTTGCAATACCCAAATTGCGTGGGGGTTTTGTCATGCCGCCCAGGGGCTGGTGAAAATCATCGGGCTTGCGCCTGAAGTGAATCCGGCATTTGCTGGGTTCATCCGACATTTGAAAGGCAGTGCTCATATTTCACTTGCGCATACCGATGCGGATTATGATACCGCAATGGCAGCATTCGCTGCGGGCGCAGACCATGTGACCCATCTGTATAACGCAATGCCGCCCTTTTCGCACCGTCAGCCCGGCGTCATTGGCGCCGCTGCTGATTGCCCACAGGTATCCGCTGAGCTGATTTGTGATGGGATTCATGTACATCCCGCGGCGGTACGGGCAGCATTCCGGCTATTTGGTGCGGAGCGGCTTGTTTTGGTCAGCGATAGTATGCGCGCCACTGGTATGCCAGATGGGGTTTATTCCCTTGGCGGGCTGGATGTCCAAGTTATGGGGCGCCGTGCCACGCTGGCAAAAGGCAATGCGTTGGCTGGGTCTGTCACCCATTTGCTGGATTGTCTGCGGATTGCGGTGCTGGATATGGGCATCCCGCTGACAGATGCGGTTGACTGCGCCACCATAAACCCGGCACGGGTTTTAGGCATTGCCGATGAATATGGCACGATTACTGTGGGAAAACGGGCAAATGTTCTGCTGCTTGACCAAAATTTACACCTGAAAGCGGTAATCAAAGATGGGGTGCAAATAAAATAGAAAAACCCGATGCCTTATGGCATCGGGTTTTGATGGCAGCCGAAGAAGGATTCGAACCCTCACAAACAGAGTCAGAGTCTGTCGTGCTACCTTTACACAATTCGGCTATCTGCTGACGAAGATTATTATATCCAATCTACGACCAAATGTCAACACTTAATTTTAAAAAATTTTAAAAAATCGCACAGTTTTTTTGACAAGGCAGGCGAAAAATTTTATAAATAAACAGGTGGAAATCAGCGCGAACAGGGGATATAATAATCTGTAAGCGAAAAAAGGAAAAGAACGATTTTTGTCCATATCAGGAGGCATTATGGTTAGGAATGATTTAAGAAATATTGCAATTATCGCGCACGTTGACCATGGCAAAACCACTTTGGTTGACCAGATGTTAAAACAAGCTGGTATTTTCCGCGAAAATCAGGTCGTGGAAGAACGTGTGATGGATTCCAACGATATCGAACGCGAACGCGGCATTACAATTTTAGCCAAAAACACCTCGGTACATTACCAGGATGTGAAAATCAATATTGTGGATACGCCAGGCCATGCCGATTTTTCCGGCGAAGTGGAACGCATCCTGAAAATGGTGGATGGCGTAATCCTGCTGGTCGACGCCGCAGAAGGCCCCATGCCACAAACTCGTTTTGTACTGCAAAAAGCATTGGAATTTGGGCATAAAATCATTATTGTGGTGAATAAAATAGATCGCCCAGATGCGCGGCTGAATGAAGTCGGCGACGAAGTGCTGGAATTGCTGCTTACCCTCGACGCAACAGATGAACAGCTTGACAGCCCCATTATTTACTGCTCTGGGCGCGATGGCACCGCGTCTATGTCCCCCAATAAACCTGGGGTGGATTTGGTGCCGCTGTTTGACCAGATTTTGGAGCATATCCCCGCGCCCCATGTCGATATGGATGGTGAAACACAAATGCTGGTATCCTCTATCGATTATAATGATTATGTTGGACGCATTGGCATTGGGCGCATTGAACGCGGCAGTATTAAAGTTGGCCAGCCAGTAACCATTTGTGATTACCATGGCAATATAAAGCCTTATGGCTCTAAAATTGTTTCGCTGTATGCCATTGAAGGCTTGGTGCGTACACCGGTGGACGAAATGAAAGCCGGTGATATTGCCTGCTTTTCTGGGATTGAAAATATCACCATCGGCGAAACCATTTGCGCCCATGGCGCAAATGAACCACTGCCATTTGTCAAAATTTCTGAACCTACGGTTGAAATGACATTCTCTGTGAATGATTCGCCATTTGCCGGGCGTGAAGGCAAATTTGTCACTTCCCGCCATTTGCGTGACCGTTTGTTTAAAGAACTGCTGAAAGATGTATCCTTACGTGTGTCTGAAACTGACAGCACGGATAGTTTCCGGGTTGCTGGGCGCGGTGAAATGCATCTTTCCATTTTAATCGAAAACCTGCGCCGGGAAGGTTATGAATTCCAGGTTGGCGCGCCAAAAGCTATGATGCGTGAAATTGATGGCGTGAAATGTGAACCGATTGAACGGATGATTGCCGATGTGCCGCAGGATGCCGTCGGTTCTGTTATGGAAAAAATGGGTTCCCGCAAGGGCGAACTGATTTCCATGAACCCAAAAGGTGACCGGATGCGCATTGAATTCCTCATCCCGGCACGCGGACTGTTTGGCTATCGCAGTGAATTTTTGACTGATACCAAAGGCGAAGGCGTGATGAGTTCGGTATTTTATGAATATCAGCCGCATAAAGGTGATATCCAAAAACGGTCTTTGGGTGCGCTGATTGCCTTTGAAACCGGCGAAGCCGTCACTTATGGGTTATATAATGCGCAGGAACGTGGCACACTGTTTATCGGCGCAGGCACCGATGTTTATGAAGGTATGATTGTTGGTTGTACCCCCAAAGATGATGATATTGCTGTCAATGTCTGTAAGAAAAAACAGCTTACCAATACCCGTGCCTCTGGTTCGGATGATGCGCTGCGGTTAATCCCGCCACGCGTGATGTCCATTGAAGCGGCGCTCGAATTTATCGGCGATGATGAGCTGCTGGAAATCACACCGAAAAGCCTGCGGATGCGCAAGAAAATCCTTTCCAACCAGCAGCGCATGAAAAAACTGCATAGCTAAGCCGCTGTGCAGACTGTTTTCCAATTTATTTTGTTATTTATAAATTCATTATAAAAGGAGATCTATTGATCATGAAAAAAGTTATCCAAAGTATGCTTGCGCCAGAAGCAATTGGCCCCTATTCCCAGGCGATTGAAATCAATGGGATGGTTTTTACCTCCGGACAAATCCCGCTGAACCCAAAAACTGGTGAAATCGTTGGCGCTACCATTGAAGAGCAAACCGAACAGGTTATGCAAAACCTGAAAGCAGTTTTGGCACAAGCCAGCGTTGGTATGGATCATGTGGTCAAAGCAACCTGCTATCTGGCTGACCTAGCTGATTTTGCTGCGTTTAACGCGGTATATGGCAAATACTTTGCGCAAAATGCACCTGCTCGTTCCTGCGTGCAGGTTGCCGCCCTGCCAAAGGGCGCAAAAGTGGAGGTTGAACTGGTTGCCACAAAGGCATAATCTCCCTCCCGGAAATGAAGAAAAACCCTGCCCTGGCGTTTTTGCCATAGGGCAGGGTTTTTTTATTCCCTCATAACATATCATAAACGCGGCGAATGGCGGTTTCCGGCAAGCCGGTTGCCTGCACCAGGCTCTGTACATCACAGCAGCCTTCTGGGCGTTCACTCAGCAGCAGTGCCGCTGAAAATAAATCCGCTTCCCGTTCCAATTTTTCATCCGTGTCATCCAAAAGCAGGGAGTTGATATCCCCATGCAGGATGGCATGGCCAAGTTCATGCCCACATACCGCCCGGCGGCGGCATGGCGGCAGACGGTCTGCCAGGTAAATAATTGGATGCCCACGGTAACAATGGTAGAATCCTTCTACACTTTCAGGCAAATCACACAGGATTGTCAGGACGCCCATTTTTTCAGCCAATTTTTCCGGGTCATATTCATGATATAGAGCAATTAACTGATGAGCTTCCCGTTCTGCGCGTGTCATGGCATCATCTCCTCCTGGAGAACCAGCTCTGCGCCCAACCGCATTGCCCGCACAATTTTTTCTACATCCGATTCGGATAATGGGTGTCCATGAAACATCAGCCCATCCCGCTGCCGGAGCTGTTTGTGGAACGTGCTGAGGATTTCCCCAAGTTCACCGCCTTGTTCCTGTTCGCTGTCGTCGCGCGAAAGCAGCCAGTCGGTGCTGACCCCAAATAGCTCGCTGAGCTTATGCAGCACTGGATATGGCGGTTCCCGCCGCCCTTGTTCATACATCCCAACCGCACTGGCGGAAACCCCCAGCCGGGCAGCCAGTTCGCTTTGTGTCATACGCGCGCCTGTGCGCAGCCGACGGATGCGTTCTCCCAGCATAATCTTTCACTCCTTTATTTTCCGGCGTATCCCGCAGGGAGCCAGCATACGCCGCATGACTCATCTGTAAAGATGATAGCACACAAAACGTGGAAAGTCAAGCGGCAAAATGTGTGATATTTTACTTGACATCGCACGAAACGTGTTGTATTATGAAAAATACACAAGAACACAAAATCGATGCACACAAAACGTGCGATATGGGAAGGAGTTGCCGTATGGCTAGGGAATTTTTACATTTAGATGAATTGGGTCAGCAATACCGCCGCAGTGCCGCTGCCATTGACCTGCGGATTATGCAGCTGAAATATCAGCTTTCCAAAACCGCTTCGCTGGAACTGCGCCGCCGTTTAAAGCACCGCATTGGGGCGCTGCACGTGCTTGCAAACGAAACCCGGAATACTAGCTATCATCTGACCTCTTATTATGCGGGAAAGGAACATATATGTTAACCCAGCGCCAAGCAGATCACGCCGCGTTCGAGGATTATCTGCAATCGCTCCATGGGGATAACCGCGCATGGCGCATGGCATTTCGACAGGCATTTTTTGACGCAATGCGTCAGCAACTAACAGCGCGGCAGTATGAAGCTTTGCGGCTGCACTTTTTAGAAGGCAAATCCCAACGGGATATTGCACAGTTATGGGGCGTTTCACCCTCTGTGGTTTGCAGGCATATTAAAAAGGCAAAACATCGCCTGCGGGTTATCCTTTCTTATAATTTGGAACTGCGTGCCCATTTCCCGCCTGAATGGCGGGAAATTGTTTGATTCGCCTGAATGGCGGGAAATTGTTCAATCCGCCTGAATGGCGGGCATTGTTTTATTTTTGCTTTTAAGGGATGAGAAACCTTTTTCATCTTGCCGCAAATCACATAAATCCCTTCGTGCATAAAGTACACCCTATAAATTGGATGATTTCCCTTATGCGGAAAAGGCTTGCCAAGCCGCGGTCAAGATGGTACTATGATACTATCAAGAGAAATCGTTTTGACTTCATAACAATAGGAGAAAAGGCACCATGAAATTTTTACGACGGATTTTAACAGCAGCTCTATCCCTTGCACTGCTTGCACCAGCCTGCGCACAGGCGGCAGAACCTGCCAATGATATGCGCGGTGTATGGGTTTCCAGTGTCTATAATCTGGATTACCCCTCTAAAGCTGGGCTTACTGTGGAGCAGCTGAAACAGGAAGCCGTGGATATCTTGGAAAATGCACGGTCTTGCGGGCTGAATACCATCTTTTTGCAGGTGCGCCCAACTTCAGACGCTTTGTATCCATCTGATATCTTCCCCTGGAGCCACTGGCTGACCGGTGCGCAGAGCACTGCCCCGGCTGACGGGTTCGACCCGCTCGAATTTTGGGTGACAGAAGCCCATAAACGTGGGCTGGAACTGCACGCATGGTTAAACCCATACCGCGTGACACGGGATAAAAACTGGGACACCTTAGACCCGAAAAACCCGGCAAAAACCCATGAAAACTGGGCGGTAAAATATACAGATGACAATTATTATTATGACCCCGGCTTGCCGGAAGTGCGTCAGCTTGTTGTCGATGGCGCTGTGGAAATTGTTAAAAACTATGATGTGGATGGCATCCATTTGGATGACTATTTCTATCCTGGTACAGATTTTAATGATGCCGCAACTTATCAGCAGTATGGTAGCGGATTTGATAATATCGCCGATTGGCGGCGCGATAATGTCAACCAGCTGGTTGCCATGCTAGATAAATCACTGCATGAAGCGGATGCCGATATTGCGTTTGGTATCAGCCCGGCAGGCGTTTGGGCAAATAAAACCACTGACCCACGTGGTTCAGATACACGCGGCGGCAATGAAAGTTATGCAAATGCTTATGCGGATAGCCTTGCTTGGATTGAAGCGGGTACCATTGATTATATTATCCCACAAATTTATTGGGAAATCGGACATAAAGCCGCTGATTTCGCTACCCTCACCGATTGGTGGGCAGAACATACTAAAAATACGGATGTGAAACTTTATATCGGCATTGCTGCATATAAGTGCCATGATAACAAAACACCTACTTGGAAGGATACCACACATATTTTTGATTCCTTGGACTATTTATCCAAAAACACAGCGGTGTCTGGCGCGGTATTCTTCCGTTATGGTTCACTGGAAGAAGTGGACGGCTTGCAGCAACAGCTAATGGACTGGTATAAAGTGGAGCACCAGCCTGACCATCCCGCGGAAAGTACCGATATCCCGGAAAATGCGTTTCCTGTGGCTGCGACAGGTTTTGCAGGAATCTTTACAATGTTTATCAGCGCAATTGCACGGTAAAGGGGCAGGAAAATGACCAATCAAGGGCTTGCTGTTTATGAAAATGGATATCCGGTGACATTTGGGCATATTGATAACCGTGGGATTGCACGCCCCTCGGCACTCTTTGATATGATGCAGGATGCCGCTACTGCCCATGCGGAAACGCTGCACCTCAGCTCACAGGATTTGGGGGCGTTTTGGGTGCTGTCCCGGCTGCATTGTACGGTTTGCCGTCCGGTTTACCCGCATGAAACCATTGATATCCGCACTTGGTGCGCCGGCATTAAGGGTGCAACCTGGCTGCGTGCGTTTGCACTCAGTATTGATGGGCAGCAAATCGGGCAGGCAATTTCTTCATGGGTCGTGCTGGATTGGGCTGACCACCACATCATACGCCCAAACCGTATCCCGGCTGCACAGGATTATATGGAACTTGCAAAAAAAGAATGCCCGCCTATCCCTGGCAAATTAACTTGCGGGCAGACGGTTCCCCATCATGTGCATACAGTGCGATATTCTGACCTCGATATCAATGGGCATATGAATAATGTGAAAATTGTGGACGTTGTATGCGATGGGCTGGAACTTGACCGGCTGCAAAACCAGTTTGTTTCTGAAATCCAAGTGAATTATACTTCGGAATGTATGCCGGGGGAAGAAATCCTGATATCGGCTGGCAATGCGGCAGATGGCTGCCGGTACCTGTTCGGGCAAGCGGGCAGCCAGCCGCGGTTTGAAGCAATGGCCAAACTATCCGCATGGGCAAAGAAGGAGGAAAACTGACGATGGAACAGCAAAATGCTCTGCTGCGCAGCATCCTTGCGCTGTGCAGCCCGGAAAAAGTAATCCTGCATGGCTCCAAACGCGGGCTGGTCAGCGGTAAGCTGAAAACTGCCAGCGTCTGTATGGTCGTGCCGGAATGTGACAAAAAGGCGCTGCTGAACCGGTTATATCTGGAACTGCCGCTCGATGTGCAAGTGAATATCAATTTGTATACCCACGATGAATGGGAAGAGCTTTGCCAAGACCCGGACAGTTATGCGTCATGGATTCGTGAGAAGGGAACGGTGCTATATGAGCCGCAGCCGTAAAGGCGCGCGCGATAGTATGTATTATTACAAATGGCTGGACAAAGCGCTTTGTGATTTACAAGCAGCGCGTATCCTAATGACTTGGGGCGGGGACCCGCCAAATATCGCTTTCCATTGCCAGCAGGCAATCGAAAAAGCGTTAAAAGGTTATTTGTTATTCCGTACAGGCCGCCATTATGATGGACATAATTTAACCTATTTATGCCGTCAGGCGGCACAAGTAGAAGATTTCTTCATGGAATGGTTAGATGAAAGTGCAGCCCTCAACAATTTATACATTGAAACCCGATATCCAACTGACTTACCGCTTTTGCTGGATGAACGCGCTGTGCGCAGTTATCAGGTGATGGCGGAAGATATGTTCGCTGCCATCCGGCAGGAACTTTATGAGGGCGGACGCCCTCACCGGATTAAAAAAGATTGATATAAGAAACTGCGGTATGCTGCCCCATGGATGGCAAGCATACCGCAGTCTTTTTTCTAATTCATTCTGCGTTTTTTAATAGAAATGGCAATGCCTGCGCTGGAAACCATGAGAATTTTGTTCACCGTTCTCCTCAAGTATAGAATACCAGATTTTTTCTAAAAAATAGATATAGTTCGGATAAAATAAAAAACTTGTGATTTGTTCTATCGCCTGCACAAACCGCACTGACAAAACTGAATGCGCTGCAAAAGTGTTGCGAAAACTGAGCTGATTAAATCATTACATCTGAATCAATCAAATGCGCACCCTTATTATTATGGATGCGCATTCTTTATGTTGTATGCAAAAATGCTGCGGATGTACTTTTTTATGATTTGCCTATCCTATCACCCTGAAAGTGAAATTCAGGAATATAACATTTCATCTGTATATCGCTTATGCAACAAATCTACTGGGGATTTGGATGATTATTCGTGTGCTGTAACCCGACTTTGTAATATATGCACAAAAATTAATCTCTATTGTCGTGTAAATCCACCAATAATATGCTTGCATTTCCTTTGAAATGCGCTATAATAATACCCGTAAACAGAAAACAAACCACCGAGGCGTGAACCAAACGCGAATCTCAGGAGGAAACAATAATGAACAAAAAAACTTATTTTCAGCAGCTTTGTGAATTGAATTATTCTGCAACCCTGATGAACCATGGCTATATGATAAAAGGCAATATGTTATCTCGCCATGGCAAATGATTTGATACATCAACCTTTCTTATGATACAAATGGAGGTTATAAAACCATGAAAAAGAATTTCTTTCAGCAGCTTTATGCTGTAAACTATGCCGCTACTTTGATGAATCATGGCTATGCCGTCAAGGACGGTATGCTGTCCCACTACGGCAAGTAATTTGACTCACCTTTCTTGTTTCGATATTTTGGAGGTTATAAAACCATGAAAAAGAATTTCTTTCAGCAGCTTTATGCTGTAAACTATGCCGCTACTTTGATGAATCATGGCTATGCCGTCAAGGACGGTATGCTGTCCCACTACGGCAAGTAATTTGACTCACCTTTCTTGTTTCGATATTTTGGAGGTTATAAAACCATGAAAAAGAATTTCTTTCAGCAGCTTTATGCTGTAAACTATGCCGCTACTCTGATGAATCATGGCTATGCCGTCAAGGACGGTATGCTGTCCCGTTACAGCAAGTAAGTAATCCGCAATACCAAAGGCGTACACCGGGAATTATCCTCGGTGTACGCCCTTTTTTTTCATATCCATATACGGGTTTTATTCTTGATTTTCTTCTTCCCGCCGTTTTTCAATCCATCCGCCTAATTTGCCTAAACCATAAACCAAACAAATCAGTAAACCATATTTTACCCACGGGGATGCCAGTTCCTCTTCTAACCCTAACGATAATTTATCATTGATTAAACCTAAAACACCCATGAGAATAAAATCAAGCGCAAGCCCTAATACGCCGCCATGCCATACGCCTGACGTAAATCTGCCAAAATATAGTGTTTGTTGCTCTTCTTCGGTTTCTTCTTCCTCCGCTGCCTCGTCTTGTGCTGTGACTTTAGTTTCTTCCTGTTCCAGCAGCACCGCTTGTTGCTGACGTTCTTTTTCGTCCATGATTCGGTACACATCCTTTCCGGGTACTCCTGCATTCCAGTATAACAAAAAAACTGCTCTCCGGCAAGCCCCCTGTTATATTAACTTCCAAAAACAAGTATCCGCACATATTCACGTAAAGTTTACATCAAAAAGCATTGACTTTCTTTGCCGTTTGCTGTACTATCGACAATAGTACAGCAAAAATCGAGGGAGAATGTATGTTACAAGAACTTTTTGACTGGCTGCTCGGCGCAGGCAAAGAAGCTGCGCTGTTTATGATTTCTATGCTGCCGCTGATTGAACTGCGCGGCGCTGTGCCAATCGGTTTGGCTGCTGGTATGCCATGGTATGAAGTGCTGCCCATTTGCTATCTTGGCAATTTATTGCCGATTCCTTTTGTGTTAATGTTCGGCGTGCGCCTGCTCGACTGGCTGGCAACACTGAAACCGTTTGCCAAAATCGCTGCCGGTTACAAGAAAAAACTGTTGGGCAAATCAACTGAGGTGACAAAGTATGCCCGCATTGGCTTATTCTTATTTGTTGCTGTGCCATTGCCTGGCACTGGCGCATGGTCTGGCGCAGTCATTGCCACTTTACTCAAAATGCCACTGCGAAAAGCATTTCTATCCATCGCTTTGGGCGTTGTCACCGCAGGCGTAATTATGTCCGTTGGCACACATGGCATTTTAAGTGTCTTTGGCTTTGGCGGCTAAAAAAACTTCCCGCTTATGGGCGCGAAACGAGGTGAATCACTTGAAAAAAGGGCTTTCTATTGGTGTATTTGTGCTTGGGCTGTGTTTAACCTGCATTAGCACTGCCACCATGATTCTTGGCGCAATCGGCATTGGACACAAAGATTAAAAGAAAACCATTGGCATATCCGGCTTTCTTCCGGCTGCCAATGGTTTTTTTCTTATGCAAACAGGCTGATTTGAGTTGTTTTGGGCATGGAACCTAATGCACCGATTTCGGTCAGCGTTTCTACCACCGATTTCGATACTTTACTGCACCGCACCAGCAGCTCTTCCGCAGATAGGAATTGCCCGTTTTTGCGTTCCTCTACAATATTCAGCGCGGCTTGTTCGCCTACACCTGGCATGGCGGTAAACGGCGGAATTAAGCCATCCCCTTCTACCAGAAATGTTGCTGCATCGGATTTGTAAATGTCCATGGGTTTAAAGTGAAATCCGCGCCGGTAAAATTCATGTACCACTTCTACTGTGACTTGGGTTTCCTTTTCTGCTGCGGATATCGTCTTTTCCCGTTCCTTTTGCTGCAATTCCCGATACTTTGCAACACAAATATCATCGCCTTTGACCATGCAGGAAGCATCAAACCCTTTTGCACGGATGGAAAAATACGCGGAATAAAACGCTAACGGCTGATGCACCTTGAACCATGCAATGCGATATGCCATCATAACATAGGCAACCGCATGCGCCTTCGGGAACATATATTTTATCTTTTTGCAGGAATTAATATACCATTCCGGCACTTGCTGCGCCTGCATTGCCTGTTCCCATTCTGGCTTTAAGCCTTTGCCTTTGCGCACACTTTCCATAATCGTGAAACTTAGTTTGGGTTGTACCCCTTTCAAAATCAGATAATTCATAATATCATCACGGCAGCAAATGCAGTCCGCTAAGCCGATGCCCTGATGCACCAAATCCTGTGCGTTGCCAAGCCATACATCCGTACCATGGGATAGCCCCGAAATCGATACAAGCTCCGCAAAAGTGGACGGCTTGGTTTCGCTGACCATGCCGCGCACAAATTTTGTGCCAAATTCCGGCACCGCAATGCAGCCTAAATCCCCTAAAATTGTATCTGGTGTATCATCAATATAATGCAGGGCTTTGCAGGAGGTAAAAAGACTCATAACATCTGGGTCATCGAGTGGGATTTGCTGCGCATCAACCCCTGTGATGTTTTCCATATGCCGGATGATTGTCGGGTCATCATGCCCCAGTTCATCTAGCTTGAGTAAATTTTCATCAATGGAGTGATAATCAAAATGAGTGGTGATAATCTCCGAATTAGGGTCATCCGCTGGATGCTGCACCGGACAGAAATCATAAATCTCCACTTCCTTTGGTACCACAACAATGCCGCCAGGATGTTGCCCGGAGGTACGGCGCACCCCTGTGCAGCCCGCCGTAAGCCGGTTTTCTTCTGCCCGCGAACAGGATAAACCCCGTTCTTCCATATACTTTTTCACATAACCATATGCTGTTTTTTCCGCGACTGTGCCGATTGTGCCCGCACGGAATACATGGTCATGCCCAAATAATTCCCCGGTGTACCAATGGATTTTGCCTTGGTATTCACCAGAAAAGTTCAAGTCAATATCTGGAACCTTGTCTCCCTCAAACCCTAAGAACGTTTCAAAGGGAATGCCAAACCCTTGCTTGGTGAGCGGCTTGCCGCAATTGGGGCAAACTTTATCCGGCAAATCTACCCCGCAGGAATATTCATCATGCCATTCTATATATTTATCATCTGGGCATAAATAATGCGGCGGCAAAGAATTGACTTCGGTGATATCCGCTGTGAACGCGGCAAAAGAAGAACCAACCGAACCGCGTGAACCGACCAAATAACCATCCGCCAGCGATTTGGTCACAAGTTTTTGTGCGATGATATACATGACCGCATAGCCGTTGCCGATGATGGAATTTAACTCCCTGTCCAGCCGCTGCTGTACCAGTTCAGGCAATGGGTCGCCATAAATGCGCCGTGCTTTCTCATAACTCATATTGCGCAAATCATCTTCCGCGCCTTCAATCGTTGGCGGGTAGTTCTCCCGTGGGACTGGGCGTACATCTTCACACATATCCGCGATTTTATTCGTGTTTGTCACCACCACTTCATAGGCGCGGTCTGTCCCTAAATAAGAAAACTCTTCCAGCATCTCATCAGTGGTATGCAGGTATAATGGCGCTTGGTTGTCCGCATCGGAAAAGCCTTGTCCCGCCATTAAAATCCGCCGAAATGCTTCATCTTCGGGTTCCAGGAAATGCACATCGCCCGTTGCACAACATGGTATGCCAAGTTCATCGGCAAGCTGTAAAATCCGGCGGTTATAATCGCGCAGTTCCTCTTCGTCTTTCGCAATGCCTTTGCCAATCATAAAACGGTTGTTGCCAACCGGCTGGATTTCCAGATAATCATAAAATGACGCAATGCGTTTCAGTTCCTCATGGCTGGCGCCGGATACCATCGCCTGGAACAGTTCCCCCGCCTCACACGCGGAACCAAAAATAAGCCCTTCACGGTGTTTGATTAACTCTGAACGCGGAATCAGTGGCTTTTTATAAAAATAATCCAAATAACTGTATGAAATCAGTTTATACAGGTTTTTTAACCCAACCTGATTTTTAACCAGAATGATAAAATGACGGCGGCTTAAGTTTTTCAGGGAAGTCGATTTTTCCCGCGCACCTGCCAGCAAGGGATTAATATCTGAAAGATTTACCGCGTGATATTCACGGCATAGCTTATCCGCCAGCTTTATCCAAATGCGTGCCAGCACCATGGCATCTTCGCTTGCGCGGTGGTGCTCAAATGGCCCCACCGCAAGCTCCTTTGCCAGGATATTCAGCTTGTGCTTGCTTAAATGCGGCAATAAAATGCGGGACATTTCCAGGGTGTCTATTGAGGTAAATTCGGCTGTGATTTGCAGTTTTTCACACGCCGCACGCAGAAAAGACATATCAAACCCCGCATTATGGGCAACCAATGCGCGCCCAGATGCAAATTCCAGAAAACGCGGCAAAGCCGCTGCCAGTTCTGGCGCATTTGCAACGGTTTCATCTGAAATGCCGGTTAATTCTGTGATTTCCGGCGGAATGGGCTTGTGGGGATTGACATAGGTTTGGAATGTGTCGATAATCTGTCCATCCCGCACCAGTACGGCTGCAATTTCTGTGATTTCTTCTAAAGATGGCTTTAACCCTGTGGTTTCCAGGTCAAAAACAATCACTTCACCATTCAAAGGCGCATCACCGCTGCCACGCACCACGGAAACACCCGCGCTGTCATTGACATAATATGCCTCCACACCATACAGGATTTTTAAATCAATCTTATCCCGCTCAACGGCGTGCATCGCGTCAGGGTATGCCTGCGCTACACCATGGTCAGTGATTGCCATTGCAGTATGCCCCCATAATTTAGCGCGCTTCATCAGCGCTTTGGTCGGCGCAATGCCGTCCATCGCACTCATGTTAGTATGCAAATGCAGTTCCACCCGCTTTTTTTCGGCTTTGTCCATCCGGACTTTCTTTTTTGCCTTGACAATGCCAGTCGGTTCTAAAATGCTTTCCTTTTCATAGGTATCATAGGTGATTTTGCCCTGCACTGTGACATATGCACCGGTTTTCAGCAATGGGATGACCGGTTCTGCCTGCTCTTTGGATAAAAACTTGGATACCCGCACAGAGTTTGTATTGTCTGTGATATCAAACGAAATTTTTACCCATTCTTTTCCGCTTTTTTTGGAAACAATCTCACGGTGGTCTACAAAGAAAATTTCCCCTTCTATCGTCACCCGGTCAAATTCGTCCATGGCATCCCGGATTGCGATGGGCTGGTCAGTATACAGCTTGCCGAAAATCAGGTTCTCATCCGCAACCTTTTCCACCTTCTGCCGCTGGAACGGACGGTTTTCCCCACTCGGCTTGGGCTTTGGCTTTTTGGATGGCGCTGGGTCAGGTATCTGCTGCGCTGCCTGCGCTAACGCCTGCTGACGCGCCGTGCGCTGAGCTTCTATGGCGGCTTTTGCTGTCTGTTCATCAAATGGCACCGCAACAACTGGTATATTTAATCCGGTTTCTGCACGGATGCGGTCTGCCAGCGAATGCAATGTCAAATGCAAATAATCCTGTGCCGCATCACTCATGGAAATATGTAGCTCACCATCTTTTGTTTTCCATTCACTGTCTGCCAGCAGCCCGCGGGCAGAGGGCTTTTCATCATAAAGCCAGTCGCGCAATGTGTGCAAATAGCTTTCGGTCAGCCCTTCTAATTCATACCGCGGCGAAATACGCATACGGGTCAGCGCATATGCCTTTGCAATCAGGTGTTCCAGCAAATGCAGTACCTTCACTGGCACAATATCCGGAAAGCCAACATGGCAAATCATTGTTTTTTTGTCCTGACTGACCGCAAGCGACTGCACCTCGCCAGCGGAAAAATATGTCTTCTCCTGTTCCTGCACCTGGCAGCGTTCAAAAATATCAGCTAATGCGGTTGTCATGATAACTCCTTCACATATTCTTCAGCCTGAAGTATGTCATACTATGGATTGGCACACCATTTTTTGTGTATTTCCCAAATCCCCAGGCAACCTCCCGTTGCATTACCGTGTAAAAAACCAGCAGTCCAAAAAATTGCCCGGACTGATACGGATTGCCGCCACAGGCGGCGGCAATCGGCGCAAATGGTGTGCCGCTCCAGTCATTCCCAGGCATCCAGCCCGCGGTATGGATTTCATCGCCTGAAATCATCTGATCAATCCGGGAAACTGCCGCCTGAAAATCACTGGCACTCATATGCGCGCACCAGCGCTGGAAATCTCTTTCATGGGGCAGTTTGCTTACGGGCTTCATGGTTTGGATATCATACAGCATTTATGCTTCCTCCTTTTGGTACCACTGCACATTGCTGCGCTTGTTCAGCGCCTGCACCCCTGGCACAACCCCTGCCCGCACGGCATCGTAAAAGGCACGCCCCATAGACAAACGAATACGGGTTTCCAGCGCACCCCATGCCGCATTTCCAAATAATGTCTTTATGCTGAATTCCCCGGCCGGCGCTGCCTGCACCAGGCTGCAAAGCTGCGCATATGCCGCGTCATACGCGGGATCTTTCACAACAATGCTTTTGATATAATGCGGTAAACTCATGCCTTTTGCTTTTGCCTCCCCTTCCAGCGCAATTTTTTGCTGATTGGTTGCGGAAAATGAAATAATTGCCATGGCAACAGCACCTCCTGCTTTGATACTGTTATTATAGCAAAAAGCATAGGCCGCTGTCTATATGGTTTTTATACAAATACTATATATATTTATAGTTTATTTTTAATAAGCATCGATTTCCTGCATCAGCGCGTCGACAAGCTCAGCTTGTGGGACTTTGCGCAGGATTTCCCCTTTGCGAAAGATTAACCCAACGCCATCGCCGCCCGCAATGCCTAAATCTGCTTCCCGCGCTTCGCCTGGTCCATTGACAATACAACCCATCACCGCAACTTTTAGCTTTTTATGAATATTCGCGGTGCGTTGTTCCACTTCTTTCGCGATTTCAATCAAATTAATGCGCGTGCGCCCACAGGTTGGGCAGGATACCACATTAATACCATCTTCATTCAGCCCTACGGCTTTTAAAATCGCCTGTGCCGCATAAATTTCACGTACTGGGTCATCTGTGAGCGATACCCGTATGGTATCACCAATGCCTAGGGCAAGCAGCCCGCCGATGCCAGCGGCGGATTTTATCGTGCCCATATATTCGGTGCCTGCCTCAGTCACGCCCAAATGCAGGGGATAATCACACTTTTCATGGGCAAGCTGATATGCCCGCATGGTGTATGGCACAGAAGAAGATTTTATCGACAAACAAATATCATAAAAATCAAACTTTTCCAATAAAGATACATGGTAAAACGCGGATTCTACCAGCGCTTCGGGTACTGGCGCACCATATTTCGCAAGAATTTCCTTTTCCACTGAACCCGAATTTACCCCAATGCGGATTGGAATCCCCTTTGCACGGGCAGCTTGTACAACTGCTTTTACCCTGCTGTCCTCACCGATATTGCCAGGATTGATACGGATTTTATGCACACCCGCAGCAATGGATTCCAAGGCTAGTTTGTAATCAAAATGAATGTCTGCAACGACCGGCAATGGGGATTTTTCGCAGATTTCACCAAGTGCGTGCGCTGCCTGCATATCAGGCACCGCACACCGCACAACCTGGCATCCTGCCTTTGCCAGCGCGTCAATCTGCGCTAACGTTGCCTGTGGGTCACGGGTATCTGTATTGGTCATCGACTGAACCACAACCGGCGCACCGCCGCCAATTATTACCCCGCCGACATGAATCTGTCTGGTATGCACAGAAAAAACACTTCCTTTCAACCAATGCCCCCTGAAACAGGAGGCATTGGTTTCCTTTTATTTGATTAAACGTAAAATATCATTGCCGGTTGCATAAATCATAATGCCAAATAATAGCACCAAGCCAGCGACATTTACATAGGTTTCCAGCTTGGGGCCAAGCGGTTTACGGCGTATGGCTTCCACTAGCAGGAATAATAAACGTCCGCCATCCAAGCCAGGAATCGGCAATAAATTCATAACACCTAAGTTAATTGAAATAAAGGCAACTAAATTCCAGAATAGCAGCAAATCATGTTTTGCGGTCTGCGCCATGATGCTGGTGACGCCAACCGGCCCTGATAACTGATCCACGCCAACGTCGCCACGCGCAAGGTCTTTCAGTGACTGCCAAATTGCCCCTGCCATGTCCATTGACCGCCAAAACGCGGAATACAGCCGCCAGGCTGGCGTTGCCTTTATCCGAATAAACTGCAAACCATACATCATTTGCCCATCTCTTTCAATATCCGGCTTTAGCTCTAAATCTTTAATCCAAACCTTTTTACCGTTGCGCCGTACTAAAATATCAAATTTCCCGTCTTCTGGTGCATCACGGAGGGCTATATCCACATCGCCGCGCAAATGGATGTTTCTGTCATTCATTTTCAGCAGCTGGTCGCCAACCATTAACCCATCTTCGCCTTCATACTTGAAGCCTTCTATAAATTCATCCAAAATCGGACGCACGATTGTGCCGCCATCGTTGATGGCAAGCAAAATATAAATAATCAAAATACCGGTCAAAAAGTTCATAGTGACGCCGGCAATCAGCACCAGAAAACGGCGCCATCTGCTGGCACGGTTGAACGAACGCGGGGAAACGGATTCGCCATCCTCGCCTTCCATCACACAAGCGCCGCCAATTGGCAACAGCCGCAGGCAATAAAGGGTTTCCCCAAAATAATGACTCCAGATTTCCGGCCCCATGCCAATCCAAAATTCTTCAACATAAATCCCGCTGCGTTTGGCGGCAACCAAATGCCCTACTTCATGCACCATAATCAGCAAACCAAACCCAAACAGGGCAAGAATAACACCAGGTAAATAAGAAAGTATCGACATATTTACAAAACACACCTCGATTAAATCTGTGTATAAACCGCCTGCCGTGCGGCACAGTCGCTGGCAAGCACATCATCAATGCTAAAAATCTGCTGATACGGCAGGCTATCCATCGCCTGCCCCACCAGGCGCGGAATGTCTAAAAAAGAAATTTTCCGCTCTAAAAATAACGCCACAGCGGCTTCATTTGCGCCGTTCATCACAGCGCCCGCATTGCCTTTGCGGGCGGCTGCCTGACGAGCAATCCGAAGGGCTGGAAAAGCCTGTTCATCCGGCGGGTAAAACGAAAGATGCCCTATTTTGGCAAGGTCAAGCCGTTCCATTTTACAGGGCAGCCGTACCGGATAGGTCAATGCATATTGAATCGGCAAACGCATATCCGGCAAATCAAGCTGCGCCAACACTGCGCCATCTACAAATTCAATCAGCGAATGAATGATAGACTGCCGGTGAATGACAATTTCGATATCCTCCGGCGGCATATCATACAGCCACATGGCTTCAATCAGCTCCAATCCTTTGTTAAACATGGTGGCAGAATCAATGGTGATTTTCGCCCCCATTGACCAGTTTGGATGCTTTAACGCCTGTTCTACTGTGACATTTTCCAGTTCCGCCGCCGTTTTGCCGAAAAATGGCCCGCCAGAAGCGGTTAGAATAATTTTTGCAATCCGGTTGCCCTGCGCTGCCTGCACACACTGGAAAATCGCAGAGTGCTCCGAATCAACCGGCAATAGCCGCACCCCTTTTTGCCGCGCCGCTGCCGTCACCAGACTGCCTGCGCAAACCAACGTTTCTTTATTGGCTAACGCAATATCATGCCCGGCTTCAATCGCTGCCATGGTGGGCAGCAAACCCGCCATGCCAACCACCGCGGTTACGGTGACCTCCGCTGTGGGCAGGCTGGCTGCTTCCATTAACCCATCCATGCCACCTAAAACACGGATATCGGTATCCCCAAGCATGATTTTTAAATCTTTTGCCGCTGTTTCATCAAATGCGGTAACACATTCCGGCTGCCACTGGCGCGCTTGCTGCTCCAGCAATTTGATATTCCGGTTGGTGGTGAGCGCAACTGGCTTTGCCTCAATGCTGTCCAGCACATCCATTGTCTGGGTGCCAATAGAACCCGTTGAACCAAGTATGGCGATTCTTTTTTTCTCTATCATTGTAATCTTCCCACCCTTCAAATATGCGCCTGTGCCGCAATTAAGATAAGTTCTGCCGCTGGCGCGACAAAAATAACGCTGTCAAACCTGTCCAGCACGCCGCCATGCCCTGGAAAGATATGCCCATAATCCTTAATCCCCGATTGCCGCTTGATAATCGAAAACGCCAAATCACCAGCCTGCCCAATGACAGCGCCACAGGCGCCCATCAGCGCTGCCGCACCATAATGAATCTCTAACCCTGCAAACCGATTCATCAAATAAACCGCAAGCAGCATAAGCAGCGTTGCGCCAATGACGCCGCCTATCGCGCCTTCGACCGTCTTTTTAGGGCTGATAACCGGCGCAAGCTTATGCCTGCCAAATGCCATACCTGCAAACAGCGCACAGGTATCCGAACCCCATGCCGCAACCAGCGGCAAAAGCACCAAAAACGCCCCGCCATCCCACCGAAACATCCGGGTCAGTGCGCTGAGCATATAAGGAATCACCAATCCAGCAAAAAGAGCAGCTGATACATCCGCAAAGCGGATGGACTGATGCTCCCGCAGCAGCACCGCAAACGCTGCCAACACACACACCAAAACAGTAAGCGCCTGATATGGCGCGCCACCGATACACGCCAGCACAGATTGGCACAGCGCTGCTGCCAGCGCCAGCGCCAGCAGCCATTTGCCGCGCACTAGTCCGGTTGGCGCCGCCAGTTCATATGCGGCAAGCATACATAATGCCGTCATCGCGGCATATAGTACAAAAGGCGGCAGCACATATAGCGCAAGCAGCACAAACACAAAACCGCCTACACCAAATAAAATTCTGGCTTTCATAAAAACGAATACACCTAATTTCTTTTTTGCATTGCGGGGCATTAAACGCCGCCAAACCGCCGCGTACGGCGGTTAAATTCATCAATCGCCTTATCCATATCCGTTGTGGAAAAATCCGGCCATAATACATCGGTAAAATAATACTCGCTATATGCCGACTGCCACAGCAGGAAATTGGACGTGCGAATCTCCCCCGATGGACGGATGATTAAATCCGGATCGGGCATATGCGCGGTGTAAAGATGCGCGGAAATGGTATCTTCCGCGATGTTTTCAGGCAATAATTTGCCTTTCTGCACCTCATCGACAATGGCACGCACCGCGTTTTTGATTTCATCACGTCCGCCATAATTGATACACAGGCTTGCTGTTGCCGCATTTTCGCCCAGACTGTCCGCAATTTCGTCCACCTCAGCAATCTGCTTCCGGATATCCCCTGGCAATGGGGATAAATCCCCCAATACCCGCACGGCAACCCCGCGCTGTGCCATGGTTTCTGCCGCTTCAGTCAAATATTTGCGGAATAAATCCATCAGCGCATTGACTTCCTCCGCTGGACGCTTCCAATTTTCTGTGGAAAACGCATAGACGGTGAAATACTGCACGCCAATATCTTTGCAGTATGTTGCAATGGTGCGAAATGTTTCCGCGCCAACCGCATGGCCTGCCGGACGCGGCATACCGCGTTTTTTTGCCCAACGTCCATTTCCATCCATAATCACCGCAATATGTCGCGGCACTGGGCGAGCGCTGTCCAGGTTCTTTTTCCCCCGGAACCATTTGAAAATCCCCATGTTTACCTCAAATAACAATGACAGGGGGGCAGCAGCCTGCCGCCCCCATTCCCCTTTACCCGGGGCAGGATTTTTTTATTCCCCTGGAAAAAATTAAACTTCCGACAGCTCTTTGGATTTCTTGGCGACAATACCGTCGATTTCCTTTACATATTTGTCGGTAATTTTCTGCATTTTTTCTTCCGCATCATGCAGTTCATCTTCGGTTAGTTCACTCTTTTTCTGCGCTGCTTTGCATTTTTCAATGGCATCACGGCGGATGTTCCGCAGCGCAACTTTGCTTTCCTCGCCAGTTTTAGATACCTGTTTCACCAGTTCCTTACGGCGTTCCTCGGTCAGCGGCGGGAAGGACAAACGAATGACTTTGCCATCATTTTGCGGGTTAATGCCCAAATCTGACGCCTGGATTGCTTTTTCTACCTGGCGCAAAATAGAAGCATCCCATGGCTGGATTGCCAGGGTGCGCGGGTCTGGCGAGGAAATCGCCGCAACCTGGTTAAGCGGCGTCGGTGTGCCATAATATTCAACCGTAATACGGCTCAGCACCGCCGGGTTTGCACGCCCCGCGCGGATTGCTGCCAGCTCCTTGCCAAGCACCTCTATGGTTTTGGTCATTTTCTGTTCATATGGGCTGAGATCTGCTTTCATCTTACTTCCTCCTCTTTGACAATTGTGCCGATATTCTCTCCGGTTACGACACGGTAAATATTTTCCGGGTCGCTTAATGCAAACACAAGGATTGGGATATGGTTGTCCATGGAAAGGCTGGTTGCCGTATTATCCATTACACCTAGCTGCTGATTTAAAATATCCATATACGTCAGGCTGTCATATTTTTTTGCCTGCGGGTTTTTTGCCGGGTCTGAATCATAAACCCCATCAATATTTTTCGCAAGCAGAATGACATCTGCATTCACTTCTACTGCGCGCAGCACTGCTGCCGTATCGGTTGAAAAATAAGGGCAGCCTGTGCCGCAGCCAAAAATAACGACACGCCCTTTTTCCAAATGGCGGGTGGCACGGGAGCGGATATACGGTTCTGCAATCTTATTCATTTCAATCGCGGTTTGCACACGCACATCGACACCACGCTGTTCCAGCGCATCTTGTAAAGCGAGCGCATTGATTGTTGTGGCCAGCATACCCATATAATCCGCACGGGTACGTTCCATTTTGCCGCCGCCATCTTTGACGCCACGCCAGAAATTGCCGCCGCCAACCACAATGCCTACTTCACAGCCAATATCACTGACCCGTTTAATGACATCGCATACCGGGCCGATGACATCGTCAAAATTCAGCCCAAAATGCCGACTGCCAGCCAGGGCTTCACCGCTGATTTTAATGAGCACACGTTTGTACTTCGGAGCGTCCATGATAATCCTCCTGTCGCTTGCAATAATACACTCTCCGTTTATTGTAACGTATTTGCAGGGGATTTGCAAAGGCTTTTCAGTGTTTTTTATGAACAGGCAGTAAATTCCCAATTTAAATCCACATTTTAGGGGATATCAGGCACACGCCATAGGCAAAGCAAAACCGCCGGCCGCGAACGCGACCGGCGGAAAATTGTAACGATATCACCTGGATAAACAATCCAGCTTTCTGCGAAAGTTATTGAATGATTTTATAGTAAGTGCGTGCCGTTAATAAATATACAACCCCATATACAAGCCCAAATACCGCTAATACCACACCTGTGCAAATTAATGTAAGCTGTACATTGTAAAGCCGGAATAAGGTCAGCAGCATTGTCATCAGCCGGAAATCAAACGCAACATGAACCGCCGCAATCACAAGCGGCAACGCAAAAACAATCAATACCTGTGAACGAATCGACCGCCGTACCATGCGCTTCTCTAACCCAACTTGCTGCATAATATGAAACCGTTCCCGGTCTTCATATCCTTCGGAAATCTGCTTGTAATAAATAATTAAAGCAGTTGCCATTAAAAATACCGAGCCAAGAAACATACCCAGGAAGAAAAACCCGCCATTGAGTGCATACGTATCTTTTTCATATGCATCCCGGCTGATAAACCGGAATGAACTCCATCTGCCTGTACCAGTGAAATCCATCTTTTCGGTTTCCGCGCCGCCTGTCATCGCTTCATTTTGTTCCGGTGTGCCATCTGTGCGGATATGCGCCAGCCAATGCAGCCGGTCGCCTTTGTCCTGTGAAAGCGCTGCCAAATTGTTAAGCACAGTGTCATTTGCCACAACCATTACATTTTCTGTAATATGACTGCCAAAATAATGGACTTTATTTTGCTGTTCCTTAATGCGGTAAATTTGCAGCTTTTCTTCTGACCCTTCATCTTCCATATACACAAGCCGCAAGGTATTGCCCGGTTTATGTGGGCTGAATAACAAAATCTCATCTTCCGCAAGCTGTACTTGTTGCTGCCCCGTCCAGCGGGCATATTCCGCCGCTGTTACCGCGCAAATATCCTCATAACTTGCATTTGTCGTTATACGGTGAATTTGTATGCCATTGTGAATCCAACTGCCTGAGGTTTCAAAAAAATACAGGGTTTTTGTTGTTTCTGCTGCCATGCCGCGCCGTACCAGTTCCCCTTCCAATGTGGCTTGCATTGCTTCCGGCTGGAAGGGTTCATCACCACTTGCTGTATTTTCACTGCTTTGCCCTGCGCCAAACCCAGCAGCCAAACCCTCAGATGTGGCAGATTCATCGCTTGCCGCTTCTGCGGTGGTATATTCTACTTCCGCACATAATTCCTCTGGGAACATATTGTTTACCATATCCCCGCTGCCAATATACAGCGCCAATGTGCCCGATACCATCACCAGCACCATGGTGGATAAAATACAAATATTCGCAAGGCCTACCGCATTACGCTTCATCCGGTATAACATACTGGATATCCCAATAAACGCGCTTGGTCGATAATAAAACCCTTTATTTGCACGCAAAATCTTGAGTATCGCAATGCTGACCGCTGTAAACAGGCAATAGGTTCCAATAATGACCAGCGCAACTGCCAGAAAATAATAAACAAAAGCCTCCATATTGCTGCGCACCAGCAATGCAATGCCATAACCGCCGCCAAGGGTCAAAATACCTAAAAGCGCTAAGAAAATACGGGTTTTGGGTTCCCGCTCACCTGCGCCGCCTTCACGTAACAGCTCCACAGGGCTTTGGATGTGGACTTGCCGCAAATTATTCAGCAGGTTAGCAAGCAAAATAATACCAAATAAAATCACGGTTGCGCTGATACTCTGTACGGAAATGGCTAATCCAAAGGCGGTATCAGAGCGCATCAAATGAAACGCAACCATACTGATTAGCCGCTGGAGCAATATCCCAAAAAATAACCCACCACCAATGCCGCATAACGCAAGATACATGGTTTCCCAGCTCAGGATAATTGCAATATGCCCTTTTCCCATGCCAAGGATGTTAAAAAGCCCAATTTCCTTTTTGCGGCGCTTGATGAGAAAACTATTGGTGTAAAACAGGAAAATAATCGAAAACAATGCGATAACAAGAATCCCAACGTGCATAAATGAACTGAGATAGGCATAACGGGTATGCTGCGGCAAATCATCCGCAAACGCAAGCGCATAGGAAATATAAAACGCTGCCACAGTACCAATCACGGTCAGAAGATATGGCACATAAAACTTGGCGTTTTGCTTGATATTTTGTACCGCAAGGCGGGGATATAACAATTTATTCATCCTGTTCACCGCCTGTCTGAAGCATGGTGAGCGTATCAGAAATCCGGGCAAACATTTCTTCTTTGCTTAACCCTGCACGGTGTAACTGATGGAATACTTCCCCATCTTTAATGAACATCACCCGCTGTGCATGGCTTGCTGCTTTGACTGAATGGGTTACCATAACAATCGTTTGCCCCTCATTGTTGATATCCCCGAATAATTGTAATAACTGGTCGGCTGCATGGGAATCCAATGCGCCAGTGGGTTCATCCGCCAGGACAATCCGTGGCTGTGTAATCAGGGCGCGCGCAACCGCTGCACGCTGTTTCTGTCCGCCGGATACCTCATATGGATATTTGTGCAGCAGCTCTGTCAGTCCAAGCAGCTGGGCAAGCGGCTCCAACCGATGTTCCATTTCCTGATGTGGTTTACCTGCCAGCACCAGCGGCAGATAAATATTATCCCGCAGATTAAAGGTGTCCAGCAGATTGAAATCCTGGAACACAAAACCTAAGTTATCCCGGCGGAATGCCGCCAATGCCCGTTCCGGGATTGTCGTTAGGTTTTGCCCTTCCAGCAGCACTTCGCCGCCTGTCGGCTTGTCCAGCGCCGCCAAAATATTTAGCAGTGTGGTTTTGCCACTGCCGGATTCACCCATAATCGCAACATATTCCCCACGCTCAACGGAAAATGATACCCTGCTTAACGCGATGACCTGTGCGCCGCCAAAACGGGGCGTGTAGATTTTTTTCAGGTTTTTTACCTCAAGAATTGCCATCCGTGTTTCAACTCCTCTTTTTGTTGTCTGAGGCTATTATAGCGCGAAGGATGGCAATTTTCCATTTCATCCGCCTTACATTCCGACGCCCAGCCTTACATTTCTGTAAGGTTTGTTAACCGCCAAGCGTTTCATAAATTTTCAGGGTAGGCGCAAGCCAAACTGTGCCTGTGCCCCGGTAAACATTGACAAGCCCTTCCCCGCTGACCGCTGAACCAACCAACGTTTTTGCACTGCGTTCCACGGTGAAATCTAATGTGCTGGAACGCAATACCGCAAAATTGCCGTCCACTTTCAGCACATCATTTTGCATTTCTATGGTGTCAATTTCACTCATTGGCACCGATGATTCCAAAATAACAATGCCAGGGCCAGTCAGCTCGGTTTGGAACAGGGTTTCCCCACCAAGGGCAGCAGACGAAATCGAACGCTGTGCCACAGCGCGCACAGTTACCCCGCCTTGGGCACAATAAAACATCCCATCATCAATGATCACCGCTTCACGCGGGGCAAGTTCCAACACCAAAAAATGCCGGAACGATGGTTCCAATACCAACAGCCCAGTGCCGGTATATTCTGGCTGCGCCATTTGTTCCCCTGTGACAGCGCCACGTACCAGCCGCCCAAGCGCATTGCCAACGGTCACGCCGCTGACCATTTGGATATTGCCTTGAAAATAACTCATCGCGCCTTTTTCGATGGTGACTTTTTCCTGATTCAGGTACAATGCGATCTGCCGGGCGCGGATATGCTGTTTTTCCATAAAATATAACCGCTGTGCCATGCCAGGGTTTTGCAGCCCAAGCAGCTTTTCATATTCCAGTATTTCAACCCGCAAGCCGCCGCTTTCATATTCCTCAATTACCCGCACGTGTTCCCGTGTGCCAACTGCTGTTTTCATTTGCTTGTTTCCTCCTGAAATAAAGTTTTTATTGCATAAATCCCCTTATAAAGGGTAAAATTGTTTTTGCGTCAACGGCAAGATTTAAATTCTGCCCTTCGCTGAATGCCCCTGTAATGATACCAATCACCTCGCCTGCGCGGTTTAAGGAACCACTGATTTAATCCTTCATAAGTCAAGAAGGTGTGGTATAATAGG
>CAJUDU010000023.1 GCA_910584935.1 uncultured Butyricicoccus sp.
CTATTATACCACACTTTCTTGACTTATGAAGGATTAAATCAGGGGCTCCTTAAAGTTACAGCACCGATTACCCTTACAGTAACCTTACCTACCAACTTTAAGGATGCAACAAATGTTTTTGCAAAGCATTTGAATGACAACGACACTGTAAAAGATGTTTACAAAGTTGCTATGGCAGGTATCACAGGCACATTCACAACAGAAGGTTTCAGCGAGTTTGAGTTTACTAAGGACGAACGCAGAGTAACCGTAAAATATAACGGCAATACTAAAACAGACGAGAGTTCATACACACTTGCTGATATTTCCAAAGAATTGGCTACTGACACCAAAGAAGGTTATACCTTTAAGGGATGGGCGCTGAAAGAAAATGCAACCACAGCAGATTATTCTGGTACTTTGACAGAAACCATGCTGGACGCTATGATTGAAGCTGCTAAGGGCAATACTTTGAATCTGTATCCGGTATTTGAAACAAAATCCAGCAGCAATACTACTACCTCCGGCGGCGGTGGCGGCAACAAGCGCCCCTCCAGCGGCAATGACAACACTTCTACCGGCACAACCCCGCCGTCTAACTATGGCGACAACCCAACGACCCCGTCAACCCCATCCACCCCGGCTTCCAAGACCGGCTTTAGCGATGTTGTCGCTGGCGGCTGGTATGAAAGCGCGGTACAGTATATGAAGGATAACGGTTTGATGGCTGGCACCAGCGCAACTACCTTTGCGCCTGACGCAACCACCACCCGCGGCATGATTGTCACCATCCTTTACCGTCTGGAAAAAGAACCGGCAGCAGCGGCAGCCTCCAGCTTCAGCGATATCGCCGCTGGCGAATGGTACAGCGACGCGGTTGCATGGGCTGCGGCAAATAACATTGTCAGCGGTTATGAAAACGGCACCTTTGGTGCAGGCGATGTGATTACCCGCGAACAAATGGCAGCAATTTTGTTCCGTTATGCGTCCTTCAAGGGCTATGACGTGACCAAGACTGCGGATCTTTCCAGCTTTGCCGATGCCGCCCAGGTAAGCGCTTATGCCGCAGACGCGATGAAATGGGCAAATGCAGCAGGGTTAATTTCAGGCACCAGCACAACTACACTGGCGCCGGCTGGCAGCGCAACCCGCGCCCAGGCAGCTTCTATCCTGATGCGTTTTTGTGAAAACGTCGCAAAATAATCAAATGATAGGATAAAACCCCTATCATGATGAAATGAAGTAATTGCTTGCTTAAAAATCCTTTCTAAAATAAAACAGTGATGAAAAAAGAAACAGCCGTGAACCGGGCAAAAGCCCATTCGCGGCTGTTTTTGTGCTGTTAGGATGGGGGATATCACGCGTTGGCAATCGCGCCCGCGATGGTATCGCGCACAGACTGCGGCAAGGCGCGCAGCGCCTCGCGGGAAAGCCCCGCGGGATCAATTGGCGGATGGATGGTCACATGGACGCTTGCCGGGCGGATTAACATGGAATTAGATTCCATCAGTCGGTGGGAACCGTCAATCGTCACCGGTAAAATCGGGGCATTTGCGCGGGCAGCAATGCGAAACGCCCCTGCTTTAAACGGCTTAACAGCGCCGCCTTTGGAACGTGTGCCCTCCGGGAAAATCGTGAGGGAATGTCCTGTGGCAAGCAGCTTTGCGCCATCCAGGATGGTCTGTGCGCCCGCACGGGGGCTGCTGCGGTCAACAAACAGGCAATGGAGATGTTTCATCCAAGTGCGGATGCCTGGAATGCGGTTAATTTCCTGTTTTGCAACCAGCCCATGAGGGTTATCCATGCAGGTGAGCATAATCGGGATATCAAAATAGCCCTGATGATTAGAAACAACCATATATGCTGTATCTTTGGGCAGGTTTTCCTGCCCAGTGACGGTGATTTCTGCCCCAGCAAGCCATAATAGCCGTCGCGCCCAGTTGCGCACAAAATGGGCGACATAACGGTCAGCGCGTACACTGTCTTTTTTGGCAAGATGCCCAACATATAGGCTGATTGGCAGGCAGACCAATAGATAAAACCAGAAATATCCAAACCAAATCAAGGTACGGAACATAAGGGATTAACCCTCCTTTGGGGCATCCAGAAAGCGGATTTCAGTATGATAGGCATGATAAAGCAGGATAAAAGAGATCAGGAACGCAGCAATTTCCGCAATCGGGAACGACCACCAGATAGCTTCCAGCCCATAGAATTTGCCGAGCAGCCAAGCAGCAGGCAGCAGCACGATAAGCTGACGGCAGACTGAAACGATTAAACTGGCAATCCCACGCCCGATGGCTTGGAAAAATGTAGAATTAATAATACCAAATGCCGCGCCAAGGAAAGAAAGGCTGATGGTACGCAATGCTGGCACACCGACCGCGACAAGCTGGGCATTGGTTTCCGCATTGCCCTCCGTGGCAAACAGCATCAGCATTTGTGGGGAAAAGAGCTGGAAAAGAACCAGTCCTGCTGCCATGATAATACAAGCGCCGGATAATGCAACACGATAAGCACTCATCAGGCGCTGACGGTTATGCGCACCATAGTTAAAGCCCATAACAGGCAATGCGCCTTGGTTAATGCCGAAAGTCGGCATAAAAACGAAGGTTTGCAGCTTAAAGTAAATGCCAAGTACAGAAACCGCAACATCAGAAAACGCGATTAAAATCATATTCAGCCCAGCGGTCATCACCGAAACCACACTTTGCATGACAATACCAGGCAGCCCGACACGGTAGATTTCAAAAACCGTACGTGCCTTCCAGTGGAAGTCTTTCATATCTAGTTTTAACACCTTTTGATGTAAAAATGTACCCCAGATGCCGACAAACATCCCCATAATCTGACCGATAATGGTTGCAATAGCCGCACCGCGGATACCGAGTTCTGGAAATGGCCCAATGCCAAAAATCATCAGTGGGTCTAAGATGATATTCACAATTGCACCGGTTAAACCTTGTGCCATTGGGATAATCATATTGCCAGTCGACTGCTGGATTTTCTCACACATAACAGAAACCATCAGGAAAATGGACAACCCGACAGCAATATGGGAATAGGACAACGCTTGTCCAAGCACGGCGGGTTTGTCTGTGAAGGCGGCAAGAAAAGGGTTGCTGAGCAAAAATCCAACAATGACAAAGACAATGCCGCCGACAATGGAAAGCGCAATGCCATGGCGGGCAGCGCTTTCAGCTTCTTCCTGCATCCGCGCACCAAGGCGGCGGGCAATCAAGGAGTTTACACCAACGCCGGTGCCGACACCGATTGCAATGACAAGTGATTGGAGCGGAAAGACCAAAGAAACAGCAGTCAAAGCATCCTGGGAATATTTTGCGACAAAAATGCTGTCAACGATGTTATATAGGGCGTTAATCAGCATGGAAATCATGGCAGGGAGCGCCATGGAGAAGATGAGAGGTACCATTTTCTGTGTACCCATACGGTTTTGAGATTGTTCCATGATATTCCTCCTTTGAAAGAATCGCGAAAAAAGGGGCTGCACACGGGCAAGTGTCCATGTGCAACCATGCAATACAACTATTCTAATGGAATATAAAAAAGAATGCAATGATTTTTTGAGAAAAAAACAAAGATTTAACCAATTTCGTGTAAAATGACGGGAAGGACTTCAGAAAAACTATGTTCAATAAAGAAATTGCAGGCAGCGCGGAGCTGGGCTTCATCTGCGGCATACCAAGGTTCTGCCAGCCCACAAACTTGGAACCCGGCATTTTTTGCGGTTTCCCCGGCATAAGGGGCGTCCTCAAATACCAGGCATTGGGCGGGGGGCAACCCTAACCGCTGCGCAGACAAATGATAAATCAGTGGGTCGCGTTTGCTGGCGCCTACATCTTCAATGGTCAGCAGAAATTCAAAATAATCCAGCATATCGCGGTCACGCAAGGCTTTTTCGGCGTGTTTGCGGTCGGTCAAGGTTGCAACTGCCATGCGTACACCATGCGCTTTCAGCGCATCTAAAAATGCCATAACGCCTGCGCGGGGCTTGGCAAGCGCTTCATAGCGCGAACAAATCAGACTGTCCAGCCCTGCGACAACCTGTTCCGGGGTTTCGGTGATTTCGGGGTAACGCTGGCAGAAATATTGTGCGCCTTCAAGTTGGGTGCGGGCTTCCAGCGCAGCATAATCCATGCGGGTGATATGAATGCCGAATTTGTTCAGGTAACGTTGGGAAAGTTGTTCCCATACGCACATAGAATCCAGCAAAGTACCATCCATATCAAAAATTGCGCCACGTATCATAAACATACCTCCTCTGCCAGCCCACGCAGACGCTGGGCAGCAGCTTCAATATTTTCCGCGGCAAAAATTGCCGAAACCGCACATAACCCGGCAGCACCAGTGCCCTTTAACTGTAATGCATTTTCCGCATTGATACCGCCAATGGCGACAACCGGGATGGAAACCGCATGGCAGATTGCAGAAAAGGTATCCAGCGGCATGGGTTTGGCATCGGTTTTGGTGGTGGAACCAAATATAGCGCCTGAACCTAAATAGGAAGCGCCTGCCTGCTGTGCCGCCTGTGCTTGGGCAATTGTTTTTGCTGTTGCGCCAATGATTGCATTTTTACCAAGCATTTGCCGCGCCGCGGCAATGCTGCCATCTGATGCGCCAAGATGTACGCCGGCACCAACCGCGTTTGCAACAAGGGCATCATCATTGATAATCAGTGGGATACGGGCACGCTCACAAACCGGTTTGATTTCCATGGCAAGATCAATATATTCCATGGTGGAAATGTTTTTTTCCCGCAGCTGAATTAAGGTGGCGCCGCCTGCAATGGCGGCGCGTACCGCGTCAGCAAGTGTCATGCCAGAGCGAAGCCATGTGCGGTCAGTAATGGCATAAAGATGGTAATTTACAGAGTTTATCATCAAACAGCACCTCAAACATGGGATGGTCAGCGGTATTCTTCCGCAAGTTTTTGGAACAAAGGCAGCGCACGCTGGATGGTTTCAGTCTGTACGCAATAAGAAATACGCATATGCCCAGGTGCGCCAAAATCTGTGCCTGGCACAAGCAAAAGGTCATATTTTTTCGCACGTTCACAAAATGCGTAGTCATTAGGCTCCAGCGTGCGCGGAAACAGGTAAAATGCCCCATCCGGTTTGACGCAGGCATACCCCATGCTAGTCAGGCCATCATAAAGCAAACGGCGGTTTTCTGCGTAAATGGACAAATCAGCTGTGCAGCCCGCACAGCGTGCGGCAACTTGCTGGAATAGACTGGGCGCATTCACATACCCAAGCACACGCCCCGCCCCACAAACCGCTGCATATAAATCAGAAAATTCAGCAACATCAGGTACAAGCACATAACCAATGCGTTCGCCAGGCAATGAAAGCGACTTGGAATAAGAATAACATACCAATGTATGCGGATATGTTTGCGCCGCAAAAGGAACTGGCTGACCATCATAAACGATTTCGCGATAAGGTTCATCAGAAATCAGATAAATCGGATGCCCATATTCTTCGGATTTTTGAGTCAGCATTTGTGCCAAACGGGACAAAGTTTCCACAGAATATACAACACCACAAGGGTTGTTTGGCGAATTGATAACAACACCTTTGGTATGCGGGGAAAAGCGGGCTTCCAATGCGGCAAAATCAATCTGGAAATCCGAAATCTGTGGCGGCACAACCACGCATTTTGCACCCGCGCCATGTTCAATAAACACAAGATATTCGGGGAAATAGGGGGCAAAAACAATAAATTCATCCTCTGGGGTGGCGGTCAGTGCCTTAAAGCAAATGGAAACCGAGGCTGCCGCGCCAACGGTTAAATAAAGCTGGTCAGCCGAATAGTGCGTGCCAAAACGGGCATTGAGGTTATCCGCAATCGCTTTGCGGTTTGCGGGCGCGCCCTGCGCGGAGGTATAACCATGGACAGCAGTTGGCTGTTGGGCGTGCAGGATATCCAGCAGCGCATCCTGTACCGCTTGCGGGGGCGGAACATTGGGGTTGCCAATGGAAAAGTCAAAAATATTTTCACGCCCAACTTGGGCGGCGCGCCGATTGCCATATTCAAAAATTTCGCGGATGGTAGAGCGTTTTTTGCCAAGCGCAAGTACAGAAGGGTTTAACATAAAATGGGGACAGTCCTTTCTTTTTCAGATAAGCTGGTATTATTTTATCACGATACAGCATAAAAGGAAAGCCATATTCGGCACGTGGTAAAAATCGATGCTGTAGCGTGAAAAATTTTTCTTTCCCCGCTATCAATTCTCGGATTCAGTGCTATAATATTGGTAAAGCGGTGCTCCCCCCGCTTTCAACCGAAACAAGGAGTTGTTTTTTTGAATCAGATAGAAATATTGGAACAGCTTTGTGCATTGCCGGGGGTTGCCGGTTTTGAACACGAAGCAGCAGCCACAGTTGCGAAATATTTGCATCCGCTGGTGAATAAAGTGGACATTGACAGCTTTGGCACAGTCACCGGCACATTGATTTGTCCAGTGGCTGGTGCAAAAACCGTGCTGCTGGATGCCCATTTGGATCAGATTGGTTTTGTCGTCACCAAAGTGCTGGAGAATGGGTTTTTACGGTTTGCACCTGTCGGCGGGGTTGACCCGCGAATGCTGCTGGGCTGTGAAGTGACCATTTTAACCCAAAAGCCGATTTATGGCATTGTATCTTGTATGCCGCCGCATTTACTCAAATCAAGTGAGCAAGAAAAAGCTGTGCCCATCCACGAAATGCTGATTGATACTGGGTTAAGCCATCCACAAGTGTCTGTGGGCACGCCGGTGGTATTCCGCCAGCCGTTGGTGGAACTGTCTGGCGGGGCAGTCGCCTCCAAATGCCTTGACGACCGGGCAGGTATTTTAGCAATTTTGCAGGCACTCGAACAAATTGACCGGAAAATGCTTCATGTCAATGTGGTTGCGATGTTTTCGGCACAGGAAGAAGTCACTTCGGTTGGCGCAACGGCTGGGGCATTCCGTGCAAAACCGGATTATGCCATTGCGGTGGATGTCAGCCATGCCAGTACGCCGGATGCGCCTGCCGGGGAAACCTTTGATTTTGGCGGCGGCGTGATGATTGGCATGGGCCCCAATATGAATACCGCATTTGCCAAAAGCCTGATGCGCACAGCGCGTGCGCATGATATTGCATACCAAATTGAAGTGATGGAAGGGAATACTGGGACAAACGCATGGGGGATGCAGATTGCCGGATATGGCACGGCGCAAGCCATTTTATCCATACCACTGCGGTATATGCACACACCAGTTGAAACCGTTAAACTGTCAGACATTGATGCTACAGCCAATTTGATTGCTGGGTTTTTGAAAGATTTTCATGGGGAGGTGTACCCATATGCTTGATTTGCTGAAAACCTTATGCTGTATGGACGGACCTTCTGGCGCAGAAGATGTGGTGCGGGAATTTATCCGCAGTCATGCGGCGCATTTTGCGGATGATATCCGCACAGATGCCATGGGCAACTTGATGGTATTCCGCAAAGGCATCAAGCATCCGGCAAAGCCTGTGATGCTTTGTGCGCATATGGATGAAGTTGGGTTTATCATCAAACGCATTACTAATGAAGGAATGCTGAAATTTGGGTTTACCGGTGGGGTTGACCCACGGGTTGCACTTGGGCGCGCTGTCCGGTTCGGGCAGGTAAAGGGCATTGTTGGCATTAAAGCTGTCCATCTGACCACAGCAAGCGAACGGGAACATATGCCCAAAACCAAAGATTTATATATAGATATCGGCGTAACCAGCAAAGATGAAGCACTTGCCAAAGTCCAGCCCGGTGATTATGGCACATTTGATTCGGATATTGTAGAATTTGGCGATGGACTGCTCAAAGCCAAAGCAATTGACGACCGGTTTGGTTGTGCTGTGCTGCTAGCGCTTTTGCGGGACAAACCGCCGCTGGATACCTGGTTTGTCTTTACGGTGCAGGAAGAAGCCGGACTGCGTGGGGCAGCGACAGCCGCATTTGCCCTGCGTCCGGATTTATGTCTGGTGGTGGAAGGCACCACAGCGGCAGACCTTGCCGAAGTACCGCCGCATAAACAGGTATGCGCACTTGGAAAAGGTGCAGTCATCCCATTTATGGACGGACGCACGATTTATGATGAAGGGTTATTTGATATGCTGCGGCAGGCAGCCGAAACCCAAGATATCCCATGGCAGACCAAGCATATGATTGCGGGCGGTACAGACGCAGGGCGTATCCATATGGCTTGCGCTGGTGCGCGCACAGTTGGGCTGGCAGTGCCGGTGCGATATATCCATTCACCGGTTTCCACTGCGGCGCTGTCTGATATGCGGGATGTATATGCCCTTGCACGCGCATTCTTGGAAGGGATTGCCCAAAGTATAGAATAAAGGAGAAATTTCTGCATGAGCAAAGTATTTGAGTTATATAAAACACTCGCTGCCGCATTTGGCCCCTCCGGACGGGAAGATGGCATTCGGGAAACCATTGCATCTATTGCAGGCAATTATTTTGACGAGGTGACAACTGATGCACTGGGTTCACTCATTTGCCGGAAAAAAGCCGTTGGCGTACCTGAAAATGTCCGCAAAATCATGCTGACTGCACATATGGATACCCCTGGGTTTGTCGTGACTTATATTGATGAGCATGGTTTTTTACGGTTTGCGCCGGTAGGCGGGCTGTTTCGCGGCGATTTAATCCATGTACAGGTACGGTTTGCCAATGGCACCCGCGGCGTAGTATCCTATGAGGAAAAGCCTGATTTCAAGGATTTGCAGATGAACAATCTTTTCATTGATATCGGTGCAGCAAATAAAAAGGAAGCCGAACGTATGGTTAAGCCTGGAGATTTTGCAGTATTTGACGCGCCGTCATTTGAACAGAATGGCATGATTTGCGGCCCATTTTTAGACAACCGAATTGGCTGTGCCGTACTGCTGATGGTGATGACCAAATTGCCTGAAACTGTGAAAGATGATATCTATTTTGTGTTTACAGCACAGGAAGAAGTCGGGATGCGCGGCGCTGGCCCAGCTGCATTTGCGATTGAGCCAACCATGGCGATTGCGATTGATGTAACTGACACTGGTGATTTACCCGAACAGAAATATCCGATGGACTGCCGTTTGGGTGGGGGTCCAGCTGTGAAAATCATGGATCATTCGGTATTATGTGCGCCCCGTATCCGTTCTGCGCTGGAAGAAGCCAGCCTGATTACTGGAGTACCAATTCAGCATGAAATCTTGCGGGACGGCGGCACGGATACCGCCGCCATCCAGCGCAGCGGCAGCGGTGTGCCTACTGGCGCATTGTCTATCCCAACCCGTTATGTCCATTCGCCAAGTGAAATGTGTGCTGTGCGCGATGTGGAACAGGCTGCCGCCTTGCTGACCCGTACCTTGCTGCATACACTGTAAAATCGCAGAGAAAGCCCCTGCCAGGAGCGGCAGGGGCTGGACTTCTGTGTCAGTGTTTCCTTTTTGGCGGCTTGCGCCTTTTGCCAGCTTTTTGGTTGGCTGGCGATTTGTGCAGAACAGGCGGTTTTTGACCGCGCAGTGGGCGTAACAGGCATTCCTTGCCAAAGCCGATTAAATCTTCACGCCCGGCTTTTTTCAGCGCAGCGAGTACAATCGGGCGCTTGTCCGGGCGGCGCCATTGCAGCAGCGCACGCTGCATGGCTTTTTCTTCTGGGGTACGCGCCACATAAACCGGTTTCATCGTGCGCGGGTCAAGCCCCGTATAATACATCGCTGTGGACAATGTGCCAGGAGTTGGGTAAAAATCCTGCACCTGTTCGGGCATATAGCCGATACGGTTTAGATATTGCGCAAGCAAAATAGCATCGTCAAGGGTTGCGCCTGGATGAGAGGACATCAGATAAGGCACAAGATATTGTTTTTTTCCCAACTTTTCATTGATGCGCTGATAGCGTTCCCGGAATTTTTCATATACCGAAAAAGATGGCTTGCCCATATAATACAGCACATTGCTGCTCATATGCTCTGGAGCAACTTTTAACTGTCCGGAAATATGATATTTGACCAGTTCTAAGAAAAATTCATCATTTTCATCTGCCATCATATAATCATATCGCAGCCCGGAACGGACAAACACCTTTTTTACCCCTGGGATTTCACGTAACTTGCGCAAAAGGGTCAAATAATCCCGATGGTCGGCTTGTAAATTTTTGCATGCCTCAGGGAATAAACACCGTTTATCCATACATAATCCATGTTTGTCCTGTTTTGCGCAGGCAGGGAAACGGAAATTTGCCGTTGGCCCACCAACATCATGGATATACCCCTTGAAATCTGGATGCTGGGCAATTTGACAGGCTTCCTGTAAAACCGATTCATGTGAGCGGGACTGCACATACCGCCCTTGATGAAAAGCCAGCGCACAAAAATTACACGCGCCAAAACAGCCACGGTTATGGATAATTGAAAACTGCACCTCCTGGATAGCAGGCACGCCGCCCAGCGCTTCATAGGACGGGTGATAAGTGCGCTGATATGGCAAACCATAAACCGCGTCCATTTCCACTGTGGAAAGCGGCAGGGAAGGCGGATTCTGCACAAATATCCGCTTGCCATGGGCTTGCAGCACAGCTTTACCATGGATATGGTCAGCTTGGTCATATTGCAGCTTGACAGACCGTGCATAAGCCGCCTTATCCACACAAACCGCCTCATAAGAAGGGCACTCTATGCTTGGAAAAGGGATTTCATCGCCGGGATGGGCAAAATACCCCATGCCCCGGATATCCGCAAACCGCGCATTGCCTTTCTTGCCAGCTTTCAGGTTTTTTGCAAGCTGAACAATGGCGCGTTCACCCATGCCATACATCAGCGCATCCGCGCCGGATGAGGACAACACACTGGGCATTACCTGGTCTGACCAGTAATCATAATGCGCAAACCGACGCAGGCTGGCTTCCAACCCGCCGATAATCACCGGCACATCCGGGAATGCCCGGCGTGCCAGCATCGCATATACTGTCACAGCGCGGTCTGGGCGCTTGCCGCCCAAGCCGCCCGGCGTATAAGCATCATCATGCCGGCGCTTGCGCGCCGCGGTATAATGCGCGACCATCGAATCAATATTGCCAGCATTGACCAGTACCGCGTACCGCGGCCTGCCCATGACAAGAAAATCCTGTTCATCTGTAAACCGTGGCTGGCTTAAAATTGCAACCCGGAACCCTTCCGCTTCCAGCACCCGCGAAATAATCGCTGTGCCAAAAGATGGATGGTCAATATAAGCATCGCCAGTGACAAGCAGGAAGTCACAATAATACCAGCCGCGTGCTTCCATTTCCATCCTGTTTACCGGCAGGAAATTAGACATTGTTTTCATTGCCCCTTTCTGGAAATTACCCGCGCCAGGGCGCAGGCAGGCGCAACCAACACGCCAAATCATCCTTTTGTAGTCATTATACCATAGTAAAGTGCAGAATGGAAAGCGTTGTTTGCACGCATTGACCGTTGCATACCGGGCGGGTAAATGATAAAATAGGGAAGTATCCTAAAATGATTGCGGCAACACATGAAAGGGGGCTGGCATATGTGGATTGCAAACGGCTGGTCAGATTATGCCGTGCTTGACTGCGGCGGCGGGGAAAAAGCAGAAAAATGGGGGGCATATACCCTCATCCGCCCAGACCCACAGGCGATTTGGGCAAGGCAGGCGCTTGCTGCCTGGGCAAAGCCCAACGCAGTATACCACCGCTCCAAATCCGGCGGTGGGCAATGGGAAATCCATCATTTGCCTGCCCAATGGAAAATTCAATATAAACAGCTCGTATTCAATTTAAAGCCAATGGCATTTAAGCATACCGGCGTATTTCCAGAACAAGCTGTGAATTGGGATTTCATTATGAATACCATCCACGCAGCAGGGCGCCCAGTGAATGTGCTGAACTTATTCGCCTATACCGGCGGGGCAACGCTGGCAGCGGCTGCCGCAGGCGCCAGCGTGTGCCATGTGGATGCCTCTAAAGGCATGACAAATTGGGCACGTGAAAACGCAGCCGCTTCCGGACTTGCGGACAAGCCAATCCGGTGGATTGTGGATGACTGCCGCAAATTTGTCCAACGGGAACTACGCCGCGGACGGAAATATGATGCCATTATCTTAGACCCGCCAAGCTATGGGCGGGGACCTTCCGGGGAAACCTGGAAAATAGAAGACGATATCGCGGATTTCTTAACGCTTACCATGCAGTTACTCAGTGATACCCCATTGTTTGTGCTCATTTCGAGCTATTCCGCAGGGCTTGCCCCATCTGTGATGGCATACCTGCTGGGTATTACGGCTGGGAAACAACATAAAGGGCATATCGAAGCGCAGGAAATCGGCTTGCCCGTGCAGTCAACCGGGCTGGTGCTGCCATGCGGTTCCAGCGCACGGTTTACGGCGGGATAAAAAGGAGTTGGGAAAATGTCCATTTACCAGTTAGCAATGATCATGATTGGATTTTTTGCAGCATTATATCTGGTGGTCAAAGCCGCTGTGGTACACGCGATTTTGCAGGCAGACCGCATTCGAGATGAAGGAAGGTAATGCCTTTTGACCGAGATTATCAAAGCTGAAAATTTAACTTATGCCTATCATGATGAAAACGGAAAATCATATTTTGCCTTGAACGGCATTGACCTCGCCATACGGCGCGGCGAGTTTGTCACCATACTTGGACATAACGGTTCAGGGAAATCAACACTTGCCTGCCATTTGAACGCTATCCGGCTGCCTTCCGGCGGCAAAGTCTATGTCGATATGATGGATACCGCAGATGAAAGCAAGTTGTATGATATCCGCCGCACCTGCGCAATGGTGTTCCAAAACCCGGATAACCAGATTGTCGCTTCAGTGGTGGAAGAAGATGTGGCATTTGCCCTGGAAAACATGGGCTTGCCGCCTGCGGAAATCCGCCGCAGGGTGGATGACGCCTTACAAGCGGTTGGAATGTATCCATACTGCCGCCATGCGCCGCATAAGCTGTCTGGCGGGCAAAAACAACGGGTTGCTATTGCGGGTGTCATTGCGATGATGCCCCGCTGCATTGTCTTTGATGAACCAACTGCCATGCTTGACCCAGCTGGGCGCAAAGAAGTGATGCAGGTCATTCGGGAACTAAACCAGCGGTATGGTATTACTGTAATCCTCATCACCCACCACATGGATGAAGCTGCTCAGGCAGGGCGGGTTGTTGTGATGCACCAGGGGCAAATCCTGATGGATGGCACGCCACGGGAGATTTTCTCCCAAGTAGAACGACTCCGGCAGGCATCTTTATCTGTACCACAAACCATAGAAGTTTTATATAAACTGAACAAACAAGGTGCAGGGCTGCCCGCTGACGCGTTAAGCGTCAGCGAATGCGCAGATATCCTGCAAAAGTATTTGACATAAAACCAGTTTTTTTGATGGAGGCACACCGTATTGACTGTCCTTGAAACGCGGGATCTGACCCATGTTTATGGGGCAGGCACCCCATTTGAACGTATTGCATTAAACCATATCAGCCTAAAAATACAACAAGGCGAAATCCTTGGCATTGTTGGGCATACCGGTTCCGGCAAATCTACACTGATCCAGCATTTCAATGGGCTGCTGAAACCGACAAGTGGAGAAATCCTGCTGGAGGGCAAACCAATTTGGGATGCCAAGGGCAAATGTAGCCGGGATGTGCGCTTCCGTGTTGGGCTGGTGTTCCAATATCCCGAATATCAGCTCTTTGAAGAAACCATTGCAAAAGATATTGCATTTGGCCCAACCAATATGGGGCTTTCCAAGGCGGAAATTGATACCCGCGTACAGGAAGCCATGGCATTTACCGGTTTGCCGCAGGAACTTGCCGCACAATCCCCCTTTGCATTATCTGGCGGGCAAAAACGCCGTGTTGCGATTGCCGGAGTGATTGCCATGCGCCCACAAGTGCTTATCCTGGATGAACCAACCGCAGGGCTTGACCCCGCTGGGCGGGATGAATTATTTGCGGAAATCAAAACATACCATGATAAAACCGGTGCAACCGTTGTTTTTGTCACCCATTCTATGGAGGACGCCGCACGGATGGCAGACCGCATTTTAGTCATGAATGAAGCCAAAGCAATGCTGCTTGGCACGCCGCGGCAAGTTTTTTCCCATGCGGAGGAAATCATTGCGACAGGGCTTGATATCCCTGAAATCACCAAAGTTATTTTGGAACTGAACCGCCGCGGTATCCCACTGGAACGCTCTATTTTTACCGTAGAAGATGCGGTGCGTGCCATCCGCCAATATAAAAATGGGGGTGCGTCATGCTGAGAGATATTACCATTGGGCAGTTTTTCCCAGGGAATAGTTTTGTTCACCGGGTTGACCCACGGGTGAAACTTGTGCTTGTCATCGCCATGATTATCGCTTTATTTTTCGCGGGCGGTGTGGTATCCTATTTACTGATTGCAACATATGAGCTGATTGTGATATGGGTTTCGCGTATCCATTTCAAAATGGTGGTGCGTGGGTTGAAACCGATTTTATTTATCATTATATTCACCGCTATCCTTAACCTATTCTATACCCCAGGGGATGTCCTTTGGGCGTGGCACTTTTTGCATATCACGAAACAAGGCATTTTTACGGCAATCCAAATGGTGGCACGCATTATGCTGCTGATTATCGGCACTTCCATGCTAACTTATACCACCTCTCCAATTGACTTGACCGATGCGCTGGAACGGCTGCTGTCCCCACTCAAACGGCTGCGTGTCCCTGTGCATGAACTCGCTATGATTATGTCAATCGCGCTGCGCTTTATCCCAACCCTAATCGAAGAAACCGAAAAAATCATTTCGGCGCAAAGAGCGCGCGGCGCAGATTTTGAATCAGGAAATATCATTCAGCGCGCCCGTGCGATGGTACCAATCCTTGTGCCATTATTTATTTCCGCATTTCGGCGTGCCGATGAACTGGCAACCGCAATGGAATGCCGGCTTTACCATGGCGGTGAAGGGCGTACCCGTCTTAAACAACTGCACATTTGCTGGATTGATTATCTCGCAATTTTCATTTCCGCTTTGATATTTGGCACAGTCATTGTGCTTGGGCGGCTGGGCTGGTGAACCAGCGCCACCCCTGAAAGGAACCATTATGAACATCGCCCTTATTTTATCCTATGACGGTACAGCCTATCATGGCTGGCAAATCCAAAAAAACGGGATGTCCATCCAGCAAGCCGTGACAGATGCAATCCAAAAACTGCTTGGCTGCAAGGTTTCCCTTTCCGGCGTTGGGCGGACAGACGCGGGCGTCCATGCCCGACAGTATGTTGCAAATTTCCATGCGGACTGCACCATCCCGCTTGACCGCCTGCCGTTGGCACTCAATGCCCAACTTGCGGGGGATATCTCTATCTCTGCCGCCGTGCAGGTACCTGAACATTTTGACGCCCGTTTTCAATGCGCCAGAAAAGAATATGCTTATTATGTCTATGCTTCCCGCCTGCCTGACCCATTTTTAGCGGGGCGGGCATATCGACACCATTACCCACTCAATGTGGAATGGATGCAGCAGGCGGCGGGGCATTTTGTCGGTAAACATGATTTTGCTGCTGTGCGCTCTATGGGTACGCCAGTTAAATCAACCGTGCGCACGATTTTCCAATGTATGGTGGAAACTTGTCCAGCCCCTGGTTTTACTGCCCGCCATACGGATGAAACTTCCCCACTGGTACGCATACGAGTTTGTGGCGATGGTTTCCTTTATAATATGGTGCGTGCAATTGCCGGTACGCTGATTTATGCAGGCAGCGGTAAGATTTCCCCTGAAGATATTTCGGATATCCTAAAATCAGGGCAGCGTTCACAGGCAGGCCCGACATTGCCCGCTTGTGGGCTTTATCTCAACCGCTTATGGTATCCGGATACACCAGAGCTGGCACCATACCGGCTGGAGACTTAACGTAAATCATCAGCTTTATCATATGATTTCCCTCCCGCCGCCGCAGGGCGGCGGAAAATGGGATTCCAAAGGGATGTTATCCCTTTGGCGGGGGCCGGGGCAGCGCCCCGGAACGCTCCCGGGAAGTTCTGGGGCAAAGCCCCCCAGAAAGGAGGAAACGTGATGGCGGAAAAACCACAGATTGCTCCGTTTTCAGCCGAACGCAGGGCGCGGCGGCGTGCCGCACGTCGTGCCGCAGACAAACGGCTGCGCACCGTGGCGCGGCTGCGCCATTTCTTTGGTTGGGTGACAGCGGCGGCATTTGTCCTGTTTTGGGCGGCCAATATGTCCCTGTTTTCCCGCGATTCGCTGCACCAGCTTGGTTCCATCATTACTGCTGGGCTGGCTCATGCCGATGCGGGTACGCTTATCCAATATGCAACCGAAAATACAGCAACCGTTTCCGCATATGCCGATGGGCTTGCCGTTGCGGACAGCGATGTCTTTAACTTGCAAAAACCAGGCGCTGTGCAGCTGACAGAACCACTTGGTTATTCATCGCCAACGCTCCTTTCTAACGAACATTATGTGTTTGCCTACGACCGCGGCGGTTATAGCGCTATGCTTACCACCTCGATTTCTGTCACCAGCAAAGTTACTTTGGAATCACCAATTATCACAGGCTGTCTTGGGCAAAATGGTGACTATGCCCTCATTACAAACGAAACTGGTTATAAATCCGCTGTTACTGTATTCTCTGCCAACGGCGAGCAGCGCTTTAAATGGGCAACGCCTGATTATTATTTTGAATCTGCTGCCCTTTCCCCGGATGGCAGGCGGCTGGCTGTTGCAGCCTTTTCCCAAACCGAAACCGAATTTGAAGGCACGCTGTTTTTCCGTGACCTTGGCAGTGAGGAAATTTCCAGCCAGGTGTCCCTTGGTTCCACAGTGCCGCTTGCAGCAGGCTTTTTGGATGGGGATACCGCCGCAGTGGTCGGCGATTATGGCACCTTTATCGTTTCCCGTAAAGGCGAAACCATCAAATCAATCGGCTATGCCGCTGATGACCTTGACGCCTATTGCTTTGGTGAAGGCTCACTGGTGCTTGGCACTCATTCCTATTCCGGCAAAGCCCGTACCAGCTTGTCCATATTTGACGCCGAAGGCGCGGAAACAGGTCCGCTGCTGGCAGCGGAAGATCTGCAGGCAATCGGCTATGACGGCGCACGGCTGGCGCTGCTGACTGCCAGCGGTTTGCGGGTCTATGACAGCGCACTGCGCCCCTTGTGGGAAAATGCCAGCGCAGCCGGCGCACGGGCAATCCTGCTTAACGCAGATGGCTCGGTGTGGGCGGCTTATTCCAAACAGGCTGACCGCTTGTCAGCATCTTCAGATACCTCGGAGGCACTTAAATCATGAACTTATTCTCAAGCACAGGCACGATCCCAGACGCGTTCAAAGGTCTGCTGAACCTGCCTGATCTTATCCTGCTCACCATTATCCTCGCCAGCATTGGCATGGGCGCAAAACGCGGCATTATCCGCACCTTATGCAACTCGCTGGGGCGCATGGCTGCTATGGCAGGCGCCGCAATCGCTGCGAAGCTGACAGCCCCACTGCTGGCAAAGTTTATCATCACCCCGATTATCGGTGAGGTCTTTGAAGTGCGTGCGGCAGATCTTTTGTCCCGTATGCCTGCATTTGCTAGCAGCTTCCAGGCAAAAGCAACCGAAATGGCTTTGGAAATGGCGGAACATCTCGCTTATTTTCTGTTATTTTTCATTTTTATGTTTGCCATGAATGTGTTAGCGCATATGGCAGGCACCGCGTTAAAAATCGTCAGGCATATTGGCCCCATCAGTGTGCTTAACCGGTTCGCTGGCTGCTTTGTCGGCGCGGTAAGCGGTGTGCTGATGTGCTTTCTGGGGCTGTGGGCGCTTACTGCGTTTGCCCCCAGTGTGTTTGGCGAACTGGGTGCTCTGTCGCCGGATACGGTTGCGGGCACAACCCTCACAGCTTTCCTGCTTGGCTATGTGCCGGGCGCTTGATTGCTGATGCCTTTCTGAAATATAAGGAGAACATTTATGAATATGCCAATGTGTTCCCGCTGCGGCAAAAATGTCGCGGTGGTATTTATCACCAAAATTGACCAAAACAATAATTCCACACAGGAAGGGTTGTGCCTCAAATGCGCCAAAGAACTGGGGCTTAAACCGATTGACAACCTGATGGAGCAAATGGGCATTACAGAAGCTGACCTGGATGCGCTGGCGGGCGAAATCGGCGCGTTTGGGGATTTATCTGGGCTGGTGCCGGCTGGGACAGACGGCGAAGACCTCAATGCCCCACATAACCGCGAGGACGACGACCCGCCCAAGCTGGACGATGACGGTAATGATGACAGTGAAATGCCATTGCCGTTCCAGATTTTCCGTAAAGAACGTGCTAAGCGGGATAAAGACGCGGAAGATCGCGAAGAGCGCAGTCCACGCGGCAAAGGCAAGCGCGATAAAAAACGGAAATTCCTGTCCACTTATTGCGAGGATTTGACGAATAAAGCGAAATCCGGGAAAATCGACCGCATTGTTGGACGTGAACGTGAAACCGAACGGGTTATCCAAATTTTGAACCGCCGCCAAAAAAATAACCCCTGCTTAATAGGCGAACCCGGCGTCGGCAAGACGGCTGTGGCAGAAGGGCTTGCGTTGCGCATTGCCCAAGGGCGCGTGCCCTATAAACTGCGGAATAAAGAAATCCATCTGCTGGATTTGACTGCGCTGGTGGCTGGCACGCAATTCCGCGGGCAGTTTGAAAGCCGAATGAAAGGGCTTATTGACGAAGTCAAAAAGCTTGGAAATATCATCCTAGTCATTGACGAGGTGCATAATATTGTCGGGGCAGGCGACTCGGAAGGCTCTATGAATGCCGCAAACATCCTGAAACCAGCGCTTAGCCGTGGCGAAATCCAAGTCATTGGCGCGACAACCTTTAATGAATACCGCAAATATATTGAAAAAGATTCTGCTTTGGAACGCCGGTTTCAGCCGGTATCGGTGGAAGAACCATCACTTGAGGACGCGGCAGAAGTGTTGCGGGGCATTAAAAACTACTATGAAGACTTCCATTTTGTCACCATTTCTGATGCAATATGCCGTCAAGCGGTGCAGCTTGCGGAACGGTATATCACAGACCGGTTTTTGCCGGATAAAGCAATTGATTTGATTGATGAAGCCTGCTCCGACCTCAATTTGCATAATGAAATGCTGTCGCTGGCAGAAAACCTTAAAACTGAACTGAAAACCGTTACAGAAGAACGGGAAACTTTAATGTCTGCGGAAGCAGCAGACGAAATCGATATGACCAGCGAACAGCTTGACCAGCGATATGCCCGGATTGCCGAACTGCGCAGCAAGGAAATCCAGCTTGAGAACCAGCTGCATGAGGCGCAGGCTGCGCCGCGCCCGGAACTGACCATGGATAACCTGGCAGCAGTCATAGAATTATGGACGAATATCCCAGCCAGCAAGGTGCAGGCACAAGAAATGCAGCGGCTTTCCGGCATGGAAACCCGGCTAAGCAAACGGGTGATTGGGCAGGATGAAGCCATCCATGCCATTGCGGATGCCATTCGGCGCAGCCGTGCGGGCATCAGCCCAAAGAAAAAACCAGTATCGTTCCTGTTTGTGGGGCCAACCGGTGTGGGTAAAACCGAATTGGTCAAAACGCTGGCAGAGGATTTGTTTGACACGCCTGAGGCACTGATTCGGCTTGATATGTCAGAATATATGGAAAAACATACTGTGGCGCGTTTGGTTGGTTCGCCTCCAGGTTATGTCGGTTATGATGAAGCAGGGCAGCTTACCGAAAAAATCCGCCGCCGCCCTTATTCGGTCATTCTGATGGATGAAATCGAAAAAGCACACCCGGATGTGCTGAATATCCTGCTCCAGATACTGGACGATGGCAGGCTGACCGATGCCCATGGGCGTATGGTGAATTTTGAGAATACAGTTATCATTATGACGTCAAACGCAGGCAGCAGCGTGAAAACAACCTCATTGGGATTTGGCAAAACAGCAAGCGAACAAGGCAAAGACAAGGCGCTGAAAGCGCTGGAAGATATTATGCGCCCGGAATTCCTCAACCGCATTGATGAAATTGTTGCGTTTAATCAGCTTTCCGAACAGGACTTTGGCAAGATTGCCGCGATTTTGCTGGGCGACTTGGCAGAAAATCTGAAAGAACGGGATATTTTGCTGACATGGGATGAAAGCCTGACCGAATACCTGGTCAGCAAATCATATTCGCTGAAATTCGGCGCACGCAACCTGCGCCGCCTGATTGAAAAGGAAGTGGAAAACGCACTGGCAGTCAAGCTGATTGAATCTTATGAACATCCGCTTGCAGGTGCGCATATCATGGTAAAAGAAGGCGTGCTGACGGTGCAAGCCGCTTAAACAGAGGACGAGGAACATGAAAACAATCGTAGTTGGATTAGGGTTAATGGGCGGCTCCATGGCAATGGCCATCCGCAAGTATACCAACCATGAAGTCTATGGCTGGAACCGCACGGCTTCCGTGGTGGAAAAGGCAATGACAGAAGGAGTCATTCATGGGATTGCGGATGCAACCACTTTTGCGGAAGCGGATTTGGTGATTATCAGCCTGTACCCACAGTCCACAGTTGATTTTTTGCTGGAATGGATGCCAAAGATGAAAAAAGGCTGTATTATTGTGGATTTGGTCGGTATCAAACGGTTCATGGAAGACCGGCTTGCTAAAGCTGCACAACAAGCAGGCGTGCATTTTATCGGTGGGCACCCAATGGCAGGCAAGGAATTTTCTGGTTATGCATTCGCGGCTGCCGAACTCTTCCATGATGCCAGCATGATTCTTGTGCCAAACGAATCCAGCCCTTTGTGGGCGGTGGATGAGATGGAAGGCTTTTTTATGCAGCTTGGGTTTGGGCGCGTGGTGCGCTGTTCGGCACAGCAGCATGACCATATGATTGCCTTTACTTCTCAGCTTGCACATGTGGTATCCAGCGCTTATATCAAAAGCCCGGAAGCCTTGCGGCACAATGGTTATTCCGCAGGCAGCTATAAAGACCTGACCCGTGTGGCAAAGCTGAACGAAACCATGTGGACAGAATTATTCCTCAACAATGCCCAGCCGTTGGTGCAGGAGATTGATGAAATCATCTTGCACCTGACCGAATATCGGGACGCTATTGCGGACGGTGACGCCAAACGGCTTTGCACACTGCTGCGGGAAGGACGCGAACGCAAAGAAAGCATTGGATAAAGACAAACTGCATCATAGTAACAGGAGGGCGGCATGGAGCGGAGGCGTGTTCCGAAATGACCCAAAAGAAGTTGCCGCCTGGTGGAAGGAAATTCTGAAAAACGGGATGGGGCAGCATTTTGATTCTGTGTTCCATGCTGTCCTTGACCACTCGAAAGGGAAAAACTGAATCGGGGCATTTATGGCATAAAAAAACAAAACACCACACCAGCAGGTTTATCCAGCATGGTGCGGTGTTTTTTTATGGGAGGGGGCACAAAAATGAAGGGGTTTCCTTTTCAGTTGCCCCGTGGCTGTGCGACGCTCTCCCGAGTGATAAGTGTTGGCGGGATCATGACTTTGTGGGGCGTTGCACGCAGTTCAGGCGGCATATGCCCCGGCGTAGTATGCTGCCCAATCAGGCGCACGGCGGCACGGCACATTTCCTCTGCCTGTACATGGATGGTTGTCAGGGCAGGGGTGATGCGCGGCAGCTGCGCCGCATTGGAAAATGCAATGACAGAAATGCCCTCTGGCACAGGAATATCCAATTCATTCAGTGCGGCGAGGGCGCCGACAGCGTTTTCTTCCGTAACAGTAAACAGGGCGGTAGGCAGTTCCCCACCATTGCGGGCATAGGCAAGCAATGCCTGGCAGGTTTCCTGCGCATCAATGCCGACATCTAACGACCACGCATAAGACGCAAGCCCACAGATCTGCATGGCATCCATATAAATGCCATACAGCAGTTCATAGGTAATGCGCCGTGTCAGGCAGTATTGTCCGATACATGGCCCAATATAGCCGATATGCGAATGCCCATATGAGGTGAGATGTTCCATCATCTGAGCAACACCGGCATGGCAGTTGATGACAACCGCATCACAGTGCAGTTCATCTGGTGATGTATCCAAAAAAACCACGTTGCGGCTTAACCGGAACATCTTTTCAATTTGGGCATCTTCAAATACGCCAATGGCAAAAATACCGTCGATTTCAGATGGACCGCGAACCAAATCCCCGCCATTATTGAAGAAAATATCAATCGGTTCGATTTTCATATCTCGGCAGACGCGCCCAATGCTTGAACGCCAAAGCCGTTCATAGTATTCCTGTATCCGAGGATGCGGGCAGGATATCGCAATCCCCAAGCTGAGCACAGTTTTTAAGTTGCGCCCTTTCCGGCTTTTTGTTGCCGCATAATTCAGCAGGTCGGCAGCTTCCAGCACTTTTTTGCGTGTTTCCTCGCTGGCACTCATGGATGGGTCGCTGTTGAGGATACGTGAGATGGTTGCGATAGAATAGCCTGTATACTCAGAAAGGTCCTTTAATGTAGCCATATGCAGCACCTTCCATCTGTAAGCTTTTCATGCCTTGCCAACTATTATCTATTATTAGTTTAACGCTTTTTCAGTCACAGTGCAAGTGAATTTTGACAAATATTTTGTTTTCCATAAAAACTTTTATTGTTCGGAATTTTTAGTATTTTTACACCTATCCATATGAAGAACATATTTTGGGAGATAGATATATGGCATTGTGGTATTTGCTGTTATATACAACACACCCCCAAATGCTGGAGATTTGGGGGCAGTGGATTTTCTGTTTTATGGGGTATTCAAATTCCAGTCAATCGGCGTTTCGCCATGGGCGGTGAGAAAATCATTGCACTTTGAAAAATGTTTGCACCCGAAAAATCCATTGTATGCCGAAAGCGGGGAAGGATGTACGGTTTCCAATATCAAATGGTTTGGGTTGGTAATGAATTTCTTTTTAGAACGTGCATTGCCGCCCCATAGCAAGAATACAATCGGTTGTTCCCGTTCGTTCAGTTTGCGGATTACAGCATCCGTAAAGGTTGTCCAGCCGATATTTTTATGACTGTTTGCCTGCCCGCGGCGGACGGTCAGCACGGTGTTTAACAGCAAAACACCTTGTTCCGCCCATTTGGTGAGTGTGCCGTTTGCCGGTGGCGGAAAGCCAAGGTCATCCTGAATTTCCTGGAAAATATTTTTGAGTGAAGGCGGCGGGGTGACGCCTGGCTGCACGGAAAAACAAAGTCCATGGGCCTGACCGGGGCCATGATAGGGGTCTTGTCCTAAAAGCACTGCTTTTACGCTGTGATATGGCGTATAGCGCAGAGCATTAAAAATATCTTCCATCGGCGGGAAAATAGTTTGTTCTGCATATTCTTTTTTGAGCCAATAGCGGATTTTCTGATAATATTCGCTTGCGAACTCTTCTGCAAGAACGGTATCCCAATCGTTTCCAAGATGCACCATAGAAAAAGCCTCCCAAATGTCTTTGCTGTTATTATAGCATAAAAGCTACGCATTGTCATGGGGATATCAGACGGTTTTCAACAAAATTTGACCTTAGGAGCCACAGCAGGGAATCAGTGCCAAATAAAGGGAAAGCTTGGACGCTGGTCCCCTGCGTAAAGTCCGAATGGAGGCCAATTTTATTTTTTTAGCTGCAAGCCATCTTGGAAGGCTTCGCCGACCCGTTCTGTAACTTTATAGTATCCATGGGTATATGGGTCAAATGCAATCGCATTGACCAGGGACATATCAATTTTGCCTTCTTTCATAACACGTTCATCTGCTGTGACATTGACAACTTTGCCAATGACGCCACATCCGTATGGGTTATCCTGGTATTCAATAAATTTACACTCCATGCAAATCGGAAATTCATGAATCACCGGCGCATCAACCAGTTCGGATTTGCTTGCGGTAAGCCCACTGTTTTCAAATTTATTGGAAACCCTGTTGCCCGATTCAACACCAAAATAATCAGCTTCAACAATATGCGCAGCATCGGCAATGCTGACAGTAAATGCACCTTTTGCTTTGATGTTTTTTACTGTTTTATGCGTTTCCGTCAAATTAAGCGCAACAGTCCCTCTTTCCTGCATTGTACCCCATGCGGCATTCATAACATTGACGCTGCCATCTTCGTTATAGGTTGCAACCATTAATACAGGCATGGGGAAAATACCTTCTGTGATATTCAGTTTTTTTCTCATGGGAATGACCTCGTTTCTTTGTACTTGGATTGACAAGGCATCTGCCTTTCGATATAATTGTAACAAGCGGCTGAAAAAATACAAGTACTATTTTATTTGAAAGGTACTATCATAAAGGAAAGTATAGCATGATAAAAAATTACATTGAAAATGCAGATTTTGAAAATACAGGTTTCCATTATACGCTTTCGCTTATCGCGGGCAAACACAAAATGGTTATCCTATATTGCCTTATGGAATTTCAGGTTGTCCGATTCAATGAGCTGAAACGGTATTTAAAAAACATATCAGATAAAACATTAAGCAATAATTTGAAGGAGTTGGAATCTGACCGGTTGATTTGCCGCAAAGAATATCCCCAGATACCGCCCAAAGTGGAATATCGTTTGAGCGACAGAGGTAAGTCTTTGATGGCGGTTTTGGATCAGCTTTGCATTTGGGGAGAGCACAACCGGGAATAGTTTTGCACAAAACCATGCTAAACTGACAGATACGCAAAAAGCAGGCGGGAAAAACCGCCTGCTTTTTATGTAAAATGATTGTTGACTTTTTGTGAAAAAATATGGTATAATAAATCGCTTATCGAAATCAGCAGTTTCTGCTGACAGCTAATTACATGATAGCATGATCCCACGGCAAATGCAAGGGGTATTCCTCTTGAAACTCGCAACCCCGCCGTGTGTATCAGCATTGCGGAATCAGGAAAAAGGAGTGATGGGTTCTACTATGATGGTGAAAGACGTACAGCATGGCAAAACAACCCGTAAAAGTTTTGCGCGCATCGACGAAATCCTTGAAATGCCCAACCTTATTGAAGTACAGAAAAAATCATACCAATGGTTTTTGACCGATGGGCTGCGCGAGGTGTTTGAAGATGTGGCCTCCATCAGCGATTATACCGGCAATTTGGAATTGTCCTTCCTGGATTATGTGCTGGAAGATGAACCAAAATACAGCGTGGAAGAATGTAAGGCACGCGATGCAACGTATGCCTGTCCAATCAAAGTCCGGATGCGCCTGCACCATAAAGAAACCGGCGAAATCAAAGAACAGGAAATCTTTATGGGCGATTTCCCGCGTATGACTGATTCCGGTACGTTTATCATCAATGGCGCGGAACGTGCTATTGTATCCCAGATTGTCCGTTCCCCTGGCGTTTATTATGGCAAGGAATATGATAAGACGGATAAGGCGATTTTGTCCGCCACGGTAATCCCATACCGCGGCGCCTGGCTGGAATATGAAACCGATGTCAATGATGTATTCTATGTTCGTATTGATAAAAACCGCAAAATCCCGATCACTTCGTTTATCCGTGCGATCGGCGTGAAAACAGATGCCGAAATTTTGGAGATGTTTGGCGAGGATGACCGCATTTTGGCAACCTTGGACCGTGACCCGTCCAAAACCATTGAAGAAGCGTTAATCGAAATCTATAAGAAAATGCGCCCAGGTGAACCGCCTTCCATCGAATCGGCAACCAACCTGATGAACGCGATGTTTTTTGACCCACGGCGCTATGATATGTCCCATGTTGGGCGTTACAAATACAACAAAAAACTAAATATTGCTCGCCGCATTGCTGGACGGAAATTGGTAGATGCGGTTTCTGACCCACTGACCGGTGAAATCCTTGCCGAAGCGGGCGAAATCCTTACCCGTGATAAAGCGCGTGAGATTGCCTGCAAAGGCGTGCGCGGTGTGACCATCTATTCCCATGAGGAAGACCATGCCCCGATTAAAGTGTTTGGCAATGGCATGGTGGATATTGATGACTTCCAGGATTATACTGGCTTTACCGCGGAAGAACTTGGCGTGAAAGAACGTGTCCGCTTTATTATTTTGAAGGAAATTATTGATTCCGGCGTTTCAGGCGATGCTTTGAAACAAGCCGTTCATGACCGGATGAGCGAACTCATCCCCAAAACCATTATTGTCGATGATATGCTGGCATCCATTTGTTACCTGCTCAATATCGGCAATGGTGTTGGCACGACGGATGATATTGACCATTTAGGCAACCGCCGTTTGCGCTGTGTGGGCGAATTGCTGCAAAACCAGTTCCGCATTGGCTTTTCCCGTATGGAACGTGTCATTCGGGAACGTATGACCATTCAGGATTTGGATATTGTCACCCCACAGTCGCTTATTAACATCCGTCCGGTAACTGCCGCGATTAAGGAATTTTTCGGTTCCTCACCGCTGTCCCAGTTTATGGACCAGAATAACCCGCTGGCAGAGCTTACCCATAAACGCCGTTTGTCTGCCCTCGGCCCAGGCGGTTTGTCCCGTGACCGCGCTTCCATGGAAGTGCGTGACGTGCATTATAGCCACTATGGCCGTATGTGCCCGATTGAAACCCCTGAAGGCCCGAACATTGGCCTGATTTCTTATCTGGCAACCTATGCCCGTATTAATGATTTTGGCTTTATTGAAGCGCCTTACCGTATTATTGATAAGGAAACTGGGCGTGTGACCAATGAAGTGCAGTATATGACGGCCGATATCGAGGATGAATATATTGTTTGTCAGGCAACCGAACCGCTGGATGAAAATGGCTGTCTGAAAAACTCGCGTGTTACCTGCCGTATGCGTGATGAATTTGTGGAAGTCGACCGCAAAGATGTCGACTTGATGGACGTTTCCCCGCGTATGATGGTTTCTGTCGCAACTGCGTTTATCCCGTTTTTGGAGCACGACGACGCAAACCGTGCGCTGATGGGTGCGAATATGCAGCGCCAGGCAGTGCCGCTGCTCAAAACAGAAGCCCCAATCGTTGCAACTGGCATGGAATATAAAGCTGCGGTTGACTCCGGTATTATTCCGCTGGCAGAAGCAGATGGCGTTGTCACCCGTGCAACTGCCCGTGATGTAACGGTCATGTATGAAGGCGGGCAGGAAAAAACTTATCATCTGACCAAATTCCTGCGTTCCAACCAATCCACTTGTATCAATATGCGCCCGATTGTCAGCCTTGGCGAGCGCGTCCATAAAGGCGATGTGCTGGCAGATGGCCCATCAACCGATAAAGGCGAAATTGCTCTTGGCAAAAATGCCCTCATCGGCTTTATGACCTGGGAAGGCTATAACTACGAGGACGCGGTTTTGCTGAATGAACGTCTGGTGCGCGATGATATTTATACTTCCATTCATATCGAGGAATATGAATCCGAATCCCGTGACACCAAGCTTGGCCCCGAAGAAATTACCCGTGATGTGCCTAATGTCGGCGAAGATGCCCTGCGTGATTTGGATGAACGCGGCATTATCCGCGTTGGCGCGGAAGTCCATGCCGGGGATATCCTGGTAGGCAAGGTGACGCCAAAGGGTGAAACCGAACTGACCGCCGAAGAACGTCTGCTGCGTGCGATTTTCGGTGAAAAGGCTCGCGAAGTACGTGATACCTCGCTGCGTGCCCCACATGGCGAATCAGGTACAGTAGTCGATGTTAAAGTGTTTACCCGTGAAAATGGCGATGAACTCAGCCCTGGCGTGAATATGGTTGTACGTGTTTATATTGCCCAGAAACGTAAGATTTCTGTCGGCGATAAAATGGCGGGCCGTCATGGCAATAAGGGTGTTGTATCCCGTATCCTGCCACAGGAAGATATGCCGTTCCTTGCCGATGGCACCCCGTTGGATATCGTGCTTAATCCGCTTGGCGTGCCGTCCCGTATGAATATCGGGCAGGTATTGGAAGTTCATTTGGGCTTTGCCGCCAAAAAACTTGGCTGGAAAATTGAAACCCCTGTCTTTGACGGCGCAACGCTGGATGATATCAAAGATACGCTGGTAGAAGCTGGCGTTTCCCCGGATGGCAAAAGCATCCTATATGATGGACGCACCGGTGAAAAATTTGATAACCCGGTAACCGTTGGCTATATGTATTATCTCAAGCTGCACCATCTGGTTGATGATAAAATCCACGCTCGTTCTACTGGTCCTTATTCGCTTGTCACTCAGCAGCCGCTTGGCGGCAAGGCACAGTTTGGCGGCCAGCGTTTTGGTGAAATGGAAGTTTGGGCGTTGGAAGCTTATGGCGCGGCTTATACCCTCCAGGAAATCCTGACGGTAAAATCCGACGATATTGTTGGGCGCGTTAAAACGTATGAAGCCATTGTCAAAGGGCATAATGTGCCACAGCCAGGCGTGCCGGAATCCTTTAAGGTACTTGTCAAGGAACTCCAGTCGCTTGGTTTGGATATCAAGGTGCTGGATGAAAATATGCAGGTCATTGAACTTTCGGAAGATGATGATGACGATGATGTTGGGCGTCCGCTGGCAGAAGCCCCAGCCGTTGGCACCGACGCGGAATTTGAAGCAGCTGGTTATGGCATCAATGACGCGGAAGATGGCGATACCGACCTCAATGCCTTTGAAGATGATGAAAATGAAGGCGATGAATCTGCCGCCGATGATATATTCGCCGATGAAGACAACTATGGCGACGGCGATTTTGACCTGTAAGGGGGAATGCAATCTATGGGATATAATATGTTTAATGCCATTAAAATCGGGCTTGCATCGCCCGACCTCATTCGTGAATGGTCTTATGGTGAGGTCAAAAAACCCGAAACCATCAATTACCGCACGCTGAAACCCGAAAAAGATGGGCTTTTCTGTGAACGCATTTTTGGGCCGACTAAGGACTGGGAATGCCATTGCGGTAAATATAAAAAAGTCCGCTATAAAGGGAAAATTTGTGACAAATGCGGCGTTGAAGTCACACGCGCCAAGGTGCGCCGTGAACGCATGGGGCATATCGAACTAGCTGCCCCAGTATCCCACATCTGGTATTTTAAAGGCATCCCATCCCGCATGGGGCTAATTTTGGATTTATCTCCGCGTGTGTTGGAAAAAGTCCTTTATTTCGCCGCCTATATTGTTATTGATCCAGGCGATACCCCGCTGATTAAAAAACAAATTCTTTCGGAAATCGAATACCGCGATATGCGCGAAAAATATGAAGATGATTTCCAGGCGGATATGGGTGCAGAAGCCATTCAGGCTTTGTTGCGCGATATTGATTTGGAAAAGCTGTCTGCTGAACTGCGCGCTGAACTGAAAGACGCTTCCGGGCAAAAGCGGATGCGCATTATTAAGCGGCTGGAAGTGGTGGAGTCCTTCCGCATTTCCGGTAACAAACCGGAATGGATGATTATGGACGCTGTGCCGGTCATCCCACCGGAAATCCGCCCAATGGTACAGCTTGATGGCGGCCGTTTCGCCACCAGCGATCTCAACGACCTTTACCGCCGCGTGATTAACCGCAACAACCGACTCAAACGCCTGCTGGAGCTTGGCGCGCCGGATATCATTGTCCGCAATGAAAAGCGGATGCTGCAAGAAGCAGTTGACGCACTCATTGATAATGGCAGGCGTGGGCGCCCGGTTACAGGCCCCAACAACCGTGCATTAAAGAGCCTTTCGGATATGCTCAAGGGCAAACAAGGACGTTTCCGTCAGAATCTGCTGGGCAAACGTGTCGACTATTCCGGACGTTCGGTTATCGTTGTCGGTCCTGACCTGAAAATTTATCAGTGCGGCTTGCCAAAGGAAATGGCGCTGGAACTCTTTAAACCATTTATTATGAAACGCCTGGTCGAAGATGGATTGGCATCCAATATTAAATCCGCGAAAAAGATGGTGGAACGCGCTAAAACCGAAGTCTGGGATGTGCTGGCAGAAATCATCAAGGGACACCCAGTAATGCTGAACCGTGCGCCAACGCTGCACCGCCTTGGTATTCAGGCATTTGAACCAGTGCTGGTAGAAGGGCGTGCTATCCGGCTGCATCCGCTGGTATGTACCGCGTTTAACGCCGACTTTGACGGCGACCAGATGGCAGTCCATGTACCGTTGTCCGCTGAAGCGCAGGCAGAAGCCCGTCTGCTTATGCTGTCCGCCAACAACCTGCTCAAACCCCAGGACGGCAAACCAGTTACTGTGCCGTCACAGGATATGGTGCTTGGCTCTTATTATCTGACCATTGACCGCGATACCGAACCGGGCAGCGGCAAGGTATTTTCCTCGCCGGATGAAGCACTAATGGCATATGACCAGGGTGTTGTCGGTATCCATGCGCCAATCAAGGTGCGTATAAAGAAAAATATCCATGGCAGGGTGATTTCCCGGCTGGTGGACGCTACCCCAGGGCGTTTGATTTTCAATGAACGCATCCCGCAGGATTTGGGTTTTGTTACCCGTGACGAAGAACATCTGCTTGATTTAGAGATTATGTTCACTTGCGGTAAAAAAGAACTCGGCAAAATCATTGACCGTTGCATTCGGGTGCATGATTTCAACAAAACTGCCGAAGTGCTGGACTCTATCAAGGCAATGGGCTATAAATATTCTACACAAGGCGCGCTGACTGTTGCTGTGGCAGATATGTTGGTGCCGGATGAAAAACAAAGTCTTGTGCATGAATCCGAACAGAAAGTCGCTCAGATTGACCGCAAATTCAAACGTGGCTTTATCACCGATGATGAACGTTACCGCTTGGTCGTAAAAGAATGGGAAGATACCACCAAAAAGGTAACAGGCAAGCTGCAGGAAAACATGAAAGCCGAACGGTATAACCCCATCCATATGATGGCGGATTCTGGTGCCCGCGGCAGCATCAACCAGATTCGCCAGCTTGCTGGTATGCGCGGCTTGATGGCGTCTACATCGGGTAAAACCATTGAAATCCCGATTAAATCCAACTTCCGTGAAGGGCTTTCGGTACTTGAATACTTTATCTCTGCCCGCGGCGCCCGCAAGGGGCTTGCCGATACCGCGCTGCGTACCGCTGACTCTGGTTATCTGACCCGCCGTTTGGTTGACGTTTCACAGGATGTTATCATCCGTGAGGAAGACTGCGGCGCAACCAAAGGCATTTGGGTGGAAGATATCCGCGAAGGCAACCAGATTATTGAACCATTCCGCGAACGTCTGCTTGGACGTTATCCAGTGGATGATGTTTATCATCCGGAAACCGGTGAACTGCTGGTTTCTCGGAATACCATGATGAAAGATGCCGAAGCGGATTTGATTGTTGCGGCTGGCATTGAAAAATTACAGCTGCGTTCGGTACTGGAATGCCGTGCGCGCAAGGGTGTTTGTGCTCACTGCTATGGCATGAACCTTGCCGCTGGCACACCTTGCGGCATGGGTGAAGCGGTTGGTATTATTGCGGCGCAGTCTATCGGCGAACCTGGCACACAGCTTACCATGCGTACATTCCATACCGGCGGCGTTGCTGGTTCGGATATCACACAAGGTTTGCCTCGTGTCGAGGAATTGTTTGAAGCACGCAAACCCAAAAAGGTCGCAACTCTTGCGGAAATCCCTGGCGTGGTATCCATCGAGGAATCCAAACGTACAACCCTGAAAACTGTCAATATCACCAACCCCGAAAATGGCGATATCCGGTCGTATCAGCTTGCTTCTTCTTCCGGCATCCGCGTGGAGGATGGGCAGACTGTCGTTCAGGGCGAACAGCTCAACGAGGGCGCGCTCAGTCCACATGATATCCTACGCATTTTGGACCCACGTGCGGTGCATGATTATGAAATTAAGGAAGTCCAAAAGGTTTACCGTCAGCAAGGTGTTGATATCAATGACAAGCATATTGAAGTCATTGTCCGCCAGATGATGCGCAAGGTAAAAGTAGAGGATGCAGGTGACGCAGCTGTACTGCCGGGTTCTGTCATTGATCTGCTGGAATTTGAGGATTACAACAACGAAGTGCAAAAACGCATTGACGCGGGCGAAACCGAACTGCGGCTTGCAACGTGCAGCCCAACCCTGATGGGTATCACGAAGGCTTCCCTAGCAACTGAATCCTTCCTGTCAGCGGCATCGTTCCAGGAAACCACCCGTGTGTTGACTGATGCAGCTATTAAGGGCAAGATTGACCCGCTGCTTGGGCTGAAAGAAAATGTAATTATCGGCAAGTTGATTCCGGCTGGTTCCGGTATGCAGGAATACCGCAGCGGTCATTATGAACAGACCATTAATTTAGATTAATCCGTTTATCCCCAAAACAAAACAGGGCGCAGCGCTGATGCTGTGCCCTGTTTTTTGGTGCAATTCTTTAAAATGTTAAAATAACTTGCCTTATCATGCAATATGCTAAATTATACCTTGCATTGCCGTCATATTTCAGGTATAATTGCTATGGTATACTTGCGGTTTGAGGGCAGGGACGCTCTGTTTTTGATAAAATAGGCGCAGTCCTGCTTTTTTTATTCGCAAAATGAAACAGAAGGGAAGAAACAATTCAATGCAAGCAGTTGTAAAATTCATCAATGATTTGGATGATGCAATCTGGGGGCTGCCAATGATTGTACTGTTATTCGGTACACATTTGTTCATGACCCTGCGGACCGGTTTCATCCAGAGGAAAACCTTCACTGGCATTAAATTATCCGTGACCAAAGACCCGGATTCACCGGGGGAAGTCAGCCAGTTCCAAGCACTTACCACAGCGTTAGCCTCTACCATTGGTACCGGTAATATTGTCGGTGTAGGCACAGCGGTTTATCTTGGCGGGCCAGGGGCAATTTTATGGTGCTGGCTGACCGGTGTATTTGGCATTGCAACAAAATATGCCGAATCACTGATTGCGGTCAAATACCGTGTGCAGACCAAAGATGGGCGTATGCAGGGGGGCGCGATGTATGCGCTGGAACGTGGCTTAAAATGGAAAAGTTTTGGCAAAATGATGGCAATTATTTTTGCGGCATTTGCACTTTTGGCATCCTTTGGCATCGGCTGCGGCACCCAAATCAATGCCATTGCTGAAATTATTGAAAGCAATGTGCCAATTGCTGTCCCGCGCATTGCAGTCGGCGTTTTTTTTGGGCTGATTACTGCAATTGTTATTATTGGCGGCATCAAATCCATTGCAACCGTCTGTGAAAAGTTAGGGAACCACTGATTTAATCCTTCATAAGTCAAGAAGGTGTGGTATAATAGG
>CAJUDU010000024.1 GCA_910584935.1 uncultured Butyricicoccus sp.
ACCGCAGGCGGCGCGTTTATGTCCTGACCAATTATGGCAGCACACATGAACAGGATTTGTACCGGGTGGATACGCTGCGGCAAATGGGTTATGACCCCTATGTGATGATTTATGAACGCCCGACTGCACCGAAAATCACCCGCCAGCTCCAGCGTTGGGTAAACAACAAGCGAATATTCTATGCTGTGCCCGAATTTGCTGACTACAGGCATAGCAGTTAAAGAATAAAAATATTTTCCCGTTCGACAAAATTCGACACACAAAGGTCAAAAAATGTGGTATACTGTAGACATTCCCAATATGGCTTCGACACCCATATGGGGAAAAGCCCTGCTGCGCTGATCACGTAGCAGGGCTTTTGTTATGATTAATTTACATATAAGATTCAATCTCTTATGAGTGGGGATATTCCCGGTCTGAACCGATGGCTGTTGCGCCAATCAACAAGGTTCGTCAGGTGGTACAATATGCTGCTTCTGTTATCCCGCCCGATCGTACTTTTATGGGCGTTCCGAATTATGGATACGATTGGTCATTCCCTCCATGTTATCTCTATCATATCAAAAAAGATATACCTATCACAGCTAAGGAGGCGGTTAATTGCAAACATAAACAAATAGGAAGAGAAATCCTCTGGCAGTGACTGCCACGCAAATGCTGAAGGGATGGCTACAAAACACCGGAATCAACAATCTCCATCTGCTTGTTCCCCAAGGGCTTTTTGCAGCCGGTCAATCATTTCCGCGCTGACAACGTGTTCCATACGGCAGGCATCTTTTTCCGCAATTGCGCGCGGCACGCCCAATACTTCACATAAATACTGGCACAGCAGTCTATGGCGGCGGCGCACTTCAGCAGCGCGCTGCCGCCCTGCTTCTGTCAGTTCAACTTTCCCATAATAAGCCGGTTCTACCATTCCGGCTTCCCGCAGCACGCTTAATGCTTTTGATACCGATGCTCGTGATACGCCAAGCCTGCGGGCAATATCCACCGACCGCACAGGCTCTTGCTGCCCTTGTGCCATCTCTAAAATAAGTTCTAAGTAATTTTCCCCAGATTCATGAATTGTTGGCATAACTGACCTCCTGATGTATGCTGTATTATAGCAGGATGATACTGCCAATGGTATGGATAACAAAGGCAGCCAGCCATGCCAGCCCAATTTGGAACAAGGCAGAACCAAAAGCCCAGCGCCAACCACCCATTTCGCGTTTGATGGTTGCAAAGGCAGACATACATGGCATATAAAGCAAAATAAAAACAAGGAAACAATAACCGGCAAGCGGTGTAAATGAATTTGCCAAAATCGAGGACAGCATAGTGCTGTCACCGCCCACGCCGAACAAAACCGATAATGTGGATACCACAGCTTCTTTTGCAACCAGCCCAGCGAGCAAGGAAACCGCCGCTTCCCAGCTGCCAAACCCAAGCGGGGCAAAAACCGGCGCGAGCGTCTGCCCGAACTGTCCCAAAATAGAATCTGCGGAATTTTCCGCAACGGTAAACGACAGGGTAAAGTTTTGCAGCAGCCAAATCAGCACGCTCATCAGAAAAATGATTGTGCCAGCTTTGGTTAAAAAGTCCTTTGCGCGCACCCACATATTGCGTATGGTGCCCTTAAAGGTTGGCAGGCGATAGGTTGGCAGTTCCAGCACAAACCCGGAAGATACGCCGCGGAATACCGTCTTTTTCAGCAGGAATCCGGCAAGAATTGCCATGAAAATGCCAAGCACATACAAGCTAATGGTGACAATGCCCGCATGGTCTGGGAAAAATGCACCGGCGAACAGTGCATATACAGGCAGTTTTGCCCCGCAGGACATAAATGGCGTTAGCATAATGGTCATACGGCGGTCTTTTTCATTTTCCATGGTTCGCGCAGCCATTACCGCAGGTGTGGTACATCCAAACCCCATCAGCATGGGGACAAAGGATTTGCCGGAAAGCCCAATTTTCCGTAACAGGGTATCCATAATAAAAGCAATCCGTGCCAAATAGCCGGTATCCTCCAAAATGGATAAAAAGAAGAATAAAATAATAATTTGCGGCAAAAAGCTAACAACCCCGCCAACGCCGCCAATCACACCGTCACAAACCAGCCCAATTGCCCAGTCTGACGCGCCCGCATTCACCAGCAGTGTTTCCACCAATGGGGAAAGTTTTCCTTGTATCAGGCCATCGAGCATATCCATCAGCAAAGACCCTGGCGCGCCAAATGTTGTCAGGAACATCACGCACATAATCAGCGCGAAAATTGGCAGTGCCAGCCATTTGTTCATAACAATTCGGTCGATCCGTTCGGTTGGGGTTAAGGTATGTTTTTCTGGGCGTATGTAACTTTTCCGGACAACCCCTTCAATGAAATCATATAGTGCATCGGCAATAATCATTTGGTTATCCGTTGCGTTCTGGTGGCTGCACAGGCCCAAAGCAATATGGGATACCTCATGTCGGATTTGGTCGGGCATTGCCACAGATTGATAAGCATGGGTATCGCCTTCCAGCAGTTTGCAGGCGTAGAATGGTAAACTTGCGCGGCGCAGCGGCAGTGGTTCCAGCAGCCCGGCAACCTGTCGGATGGCTGCGCCAACGCCATGCAGATATGTTGGTTGGCGGGCAGGTTTTTTCAGTGTACCAGTGACGGCTTCCAATAATTCCTGCATATTTTCGCCGCGCCGCGCTGAAATTGGGATAACCCGCACACCAAGCGCTTCACTCATCGCGTTACAGTCAATTTTGATGCCTTGCGCCCGGCAGTCATCAATAAAATTGAGTGCAATAATCATCGGCAGCCCTAAGGCAATAAGCTGCATGGTTAAATAGAGGTTGCGCTCAATATTGGTAGCATCCACAATATTCAAAATACCGTCCAGCTCATCCGAAAGGACAAACTCACGCGCAATAATTTCCTCTTGTGTATATGGCGATAAGGAATAAATCCCAGGCAAATCAACAACATCCACGCTTTGGCTGGCATAGATAATCTGCCCGGTTTTCCGGTCAACGGTCACGCCGGGCCAGTTGCCCACGTGTTGGTTGGAGCCAGTTAACTTGTTAAAAAGGGTCGTTTTCCCGCTGTTCGGGTTGCCCATAATTGCAATTGTTGTTTTTCCCACTTTGTGTCAGGTCCAATCTTCAAGACAGATTTTTTGTGCTTCTTCTTTGCGCAGTGATAAACTGTATCCCCGCAAGCGCACAGCAAGCGGGTCACCAAATGGGGCGCGCCGTTCCAGTGTAACGCTTACCCCTCTTGTAATGCCCATATCAAGGAACCGCTGTTTGACGGCGCCTTGTGCGGTTAATTTCCGGACTATGCCTGATTGCCCTGGTTTTAAATTTGCGATTGTTTTCATAACCAGCGTCCCTCCTGATTTCCCATGCGCCGCTGGCAGGGCGGCGCAAAATGTTTCCCCTAGTTAACAATATTGTATGCCAGCGCTAACCGATTGTCAAGCGGCAAAAAACGATTCCGCAGGAAATCACAAGGGGCAGCAAAATAGGCGCAAAAAGGATAAGAAATTTTGCTTTTATTAAAAGTATTTATGCGCAGAAAAACAAGATTCTAGGAATCCTATTTATGGTACTTGCCGCCAGACTGAATGTTAAACGCACGGTAAAGCTGTTCGAGCACCATAATCCGTGCCAAATGGTGCGGAAAAGTCATGGGAGACATAGAAAGGCGCAATTTTGCCTGTGTTTTGAGCGCTTCGTCCAGCCCACAGGAACCGCCGATTAAAATGGCAATCCGGCTGATGCCTTGCAGCATCCAGCGGTTCAATACCGCTGCAAACTGGGTGCTGGGCATGGTTTCCCCTTCAATGCACATGGCAATAACGGCTACGCCCTGCGGGATTTTTGCGGAAATCTGCGCGGCTTCCCAGTTGAGTGCGGTTTCTATCTGTTTATCAGTAGGGGAATCTGGCAAGCGCTGCTCTGGGATTTCGATAACCTCCAGTTTGCAATAGGCGGATAAGCGTTTTACATATTCCGCAGCGGCATCTTTCCAAAAGCGTTCGCCCAGTTTGCCCACACAAATTAGACGGATATTGAGCATAATTTCTCCTTGATGGGCAAGCGGATGGGCTTGTCCATTTGGGTTTTGGGTGCAACAAAGACCTCACAAGGCAACCCATCCAAGGCGGCACAGGCTGCGCGCAGCGCTTTGACTGGGGTGTTATTGGATTCGCTTAAATGGGCAAGGATAATCGTGCTTGTCCCATTTTGAGCGAGCTCCGCCGCAAAAGCGGCGCAGTCTGGGTTAGAAAGGTGTCCTTGTCTGCCGCTGATGCGTTGTTTCAGCGGCCAAGGGTATGGGCCATAGCGCAGCATATCCGGGTCATGGTTAGACTCCAACACAACAGTATCACAGCCGTGCAGTATTTTCCGGATTGTGGATGGGATAAAGCCAAGGTCAGTTGCAAAGCCAAAGGTATGAGATGCGGATTGTAAGACATAGCCAGTGCTGTCTGCGGCGTCATGCGGCGTTGGGAAGGGCTGCACCCCGATTGTGCCAATGGAGAAGCCATCACCTGCCCAAAATGGGTGCAGCAGTTTTTCCGCCGCAGGGTTTTGGGCGATTAAGGCTTTTGCGGTGCCATGGGTTGCATAAATGGGGATATTATAATGTTTGACAAAGGTGGCAAGCCCTTTGACATGGTCGCCATGTTCATGGGTCAGCAACACAGCATGGATATCCGGGATAGCCAGCCCTAACGCTTTGAGGGCGGTATTCAGCCGCCGTACAGAAACGCCTAAATCGATTAAAATACAAGTATTTTGGGATATGTACAAACTACAATTGCCGCTGGAACTGCTGGCAATGCTGTAATAGAAGGTATCTTCCATGGATAAGGAACCTCTTTATATGTTCATATGTTCCCCTGCCGCGTCCGGCAGGGGAGTTTTTTTAGTATGAAGTGGCATCAGCGGAAAATCCCTGCGGGATTTTCCATTGGGCCGCCTTTTGAAAAAGGCGGCGCGAAAACTTCACTTCGCCTCTGGCATCTGCGGCACACTTTCCGGAATCTCTGACCGGTACATATCCGCGCCCAAGCCGATAAATTTTTCCACCAGGTTTTCATAACCGCGTTCAATATTTGTCACTTGTTCCACATAAGTGGTACCTGTTGCGGCAAGCCCAGCAATGACCATCGCCGCGCCTGCGCGCAGGTCATAGGCGCGGACTGGTGCGGCGGTCAGTTCCTGTACACCTTCCACCACTGCAATTTTGCCATCTACATGGATATTCGCGCCCATCCGGACGAGTTCTTCGGTATAGCGGTAGCGATTATCCCACACGCCTTCTGTCACAATGCTGGTACCTTCTGCAAGGCACAGCGCTGTAGTAAGCTGCGGCTGCATATCCGTCGGGAAACCGGGATATGGCAATGTTTTGATATTGGTTTTATTCAGCCTGCCCATACGGCTAACCAAAATGGCGTCATCAAATTCGGTAATTTCGACGCCCATTTCTGCCAGTTTGCAGGTGATACATTCCAAATGTTTGGGGATGATATTTTTAATGAGTGCCTGACCGCCGCAGGCGGCAACAGCTGCCATAAAGGTGCCTGCTTCGATTTGGTCTGGGATAATGGTATAGGTGCCGCCGTGCATATGTTCCACACCGCGGATTTTAATGACATCGGTGCCAGCGCCTTTTACATTGGCGCCCATTGCGTTCAAAAAGTTTGCCAAATCAACAATATGCGGTTCTTTTGCAGCATTTTCAATGATAGTCAAGCCTTTTGCGAGCACAGCGGCAAGCATAATGTTGATGGTTGCGCCAACCGAAACCACATCAAAATAGATATGAGCGCCGGTCAGCCCATCCGGGGCATCGGCATGGATATAACCGCCTTCGCGGATAGAAACCTTTGCGCCAAGGGCTTCAAAGCCCTTGATATGTTGGTCAATTGGGCGGATACCGCCGAAATTGCAGCCGCCAGGCATTGCGACTTCGGCATGGTGGTATTTGCCAAGCAAAGCGCCGATGAGGTAATATGAGGCACGGATTTTGCGCATCAGTTCGTAAGGCACTTTGCCATTGGTGGCACAGCTTCCTTCGAGTTCAACTGTTGTGGCATTTGCCAGGCGCACGGAGATACCGAGTTCCCGCAGAATTTCAAGTTGTAAGGTTACATCGATGATTTTTGGTACATTTTCAATGCGGCAGGGCCCATCTGCTAATAGGGCTGCCGGTATGATTGCGACAGCGGCATTTTTTGCGCCGCTGATAGTAACTTCCCCGTTCAGGCGTTTGCCGCCGTTGATGACATATTTGGTCAATTGAACCGTCTCCTTAATATCGTAAAAAGAGGATGCTCATAGCATCACTGCTTGTTATAATCATTATACAAAAGCCGCGCAGCTAATGTGATAGGCGCAGGCTAATACTTCAAACATTTTACCACAACTTGTTGTGATAAGTAAAGTGCTTTCCAATCTTTCCTTCAATATCTTCTTAACTTTGTGCCGTTTTTATCCGTCATAGGATTGATTTTTTTAGTGGATCGACAAAAAATTCCCCATTATCTGTGAGAATACGCCAAACTGGAGCAAGCGAAAGCTGATTGCCTGCGGTATCGCCCAGCAATAGTCCAGGCTGGACTTCCTGCACCTGTACATCTGGGCACAGCCCCGCGAATACGATCAGGGCGTCATTTGGGTTATAAGCGGCATATAAATTGCTTTTTATGGAGTAGGGCGTATCAAACGTCCAACGCCCTGTGATTTGCACATTTGTTTCATCAAAAGTGATTTCAAGCTGCCGGTTAAAGACCGAATAGCCTGCTATGCGCAGGCTGACGCGCACGGTATTGTCTTCAACCTGCCATTCCAGTCCTGGGGTTAGCATCCCTGCTTTTTGCAGCAAAGATTCCGCGCCTGTGCGCAGCTGAATGTTCCCTGGTTTGTCATAATCTTTAATCAGTGCCTGCACTTCGCCCTTTTCATTCCAAACAACCGTACCTTTTGGGCTTTCAAACCGGGATTCTTCCCCATCTTCACTGCGCTGTACTGCTTCGCCAAGCAAGGCAGCTGCCATTTCGCTTTCTTTGGTACGGTTGCGGTCAATATATAACTGTGGCAGCATAGCGGTTTCTGGTATTTCCATATCTGCTGCCAGTGTAACGTCATTTTTTTTGAGTACGGTTTGGATATGCTGCCGCATTTCACGTTTTCGATGGTGGGCAAAGATGGCTTTGCCCCCAAGCATACATAAAAGGAAGCTGTCCACCAGCAGCAAAATGACAATCAGAATTGTTTTAACGCGGCTCCATTGCATGGTTTGCCAGCCTCCTTTCGGTTTATTGTTGATAACACCGCACAGCGGTGTAATTGCCGTTTTCGCCTTCCAGGTAGGCGAGGGATACCCTGCTGCTGCCCGCTGGGGCGGCGGCAGCGGCTTGCGCGCCCGGCAGGACAGGAAAACGTATCCCTGCCGGTTCAAACGCGCGCAGATGGAGTTTTGCCGCCATGAGGCGGCTGCCTTGGAATTCAAATTCAGCAAACGGCTGCTCTCCTGACTGGACAGGGATACCACCTACGGTTTGGATAAATGTAAAGACCCGTGTGCCATCGGCAGTTTCGGTCACATCGAACAGCATGGCTTGGGAAGTATCCGCAAGGCTTTCCTGTGCGGTTTTAAGCAGCGTATGCGCGAAATCCGCTTGCAAGCGCAATGTGCCATTGCGCAGGATTTCGCCAGCTGTATAGACTTCCAGCCCGCCGTCCACAGCGGAGGCACGGAATTCAACCGTTCCATTGTTTGCCACATGGAGGGTGCTATACGTTTCAACATACACCCAACTTTGCCCGTTGTCGCCGGCATAGCCGCGCACATAAGGGTCATAGTGAAAGGCGTTGAGCAGCGCGGTCAAGTCGCTGCCGCTCTGGGTGTCCAGAAAGCTGGGGTACCGCACAGAAAGCTGTTCCACCGTTTGGGTTTCGCCTTCAAACACAAGTGTATCTGGGCGGACATTGGCATATATTCCATCTTCCCTTGCCGCGGCAAAGCTGCACGCAGCAGCGGAGATTTCTGCATCCTGCCAACTGCCAGCTTTGACTGGGGCGCACAGGTAGCCGCCCTCGGTGTGCAAATAGAGTTCGCCTTTTTGGGTCAGCAGCAGCACATCGGTGCGAAGGGGTAAATCATAATCGTGCCCGAGCCAGCCCGAAAGCAGCGACAAAGGCAGATAGCCTTCATAACCAAAGTACAGCACCTTGCCGCGCAGGGCTTTGGCAAAGTCCTCCTCGCTGCACCCGGAAAAATGGGGTTCTTCTGCAAAGGCATCACCCATAACGCCTTCCAACGTGGCATACAGGGTGGAAGTCATTGCGCCATGATATTGTGCGCCTGCAAGTCCATCCTCCAAGCTGACAGCAATGCGAGTAGGTTCCGCGGCGGGATCGCCGCCAGTGCGCAGTTCAAAACCATGTACGCCATAAGTCAGGCGCTGATAGACATGGGCAAGCAGCGAATCTTCCGGTACACTTTCCATGCTGAGGTCAGAAAGCCATACCAAACAGGCAAGCACCACCATGCCAGTGAAAAGCACCAGCAAAGCGATATTTTTCAGCAAGTTTTTGCGGGTCTGGTTATCCATTGCCTGCCTCCTTCAAATCGGTTGGCAGGATAATGGTAACGGTTGTGCCTTTGCCGAGTTCGCTTTCCAGATGGATGGTGCCATGATGGGCTTCCACCATTTCCTTTGCAATGGCAAGCCCCAATCCTGTGCCGCCTTTCTGGCGGGAACGGGCTTTATCCACACGGTAAAAGCGTTCAAACAGCCGCGGTACATCCTCCGCCGGAATGCCCATACCATCATCCTGGATGCGCAGTAAAATGGATTTTGGCATTTGCAGGGCAGCGGTTACATGGATATGCCCGCCTGCGGGCGTGTATTTGACAGCGTTGGAAATGATGTTGACTACAACTTGTTCCAGCCGTTCTTTGTCACCTGTGATATCCGGGATATCGTCTTGAAATTCCAGTGTAAGCTGGTGCCCATTATTTTCGGCATCCAGTTTCATTGCGGTATAAATGGTTTCCAACATTTCTTTCATGGAGAACTGTCGGAATGCCAGATCCATCCGCCCATAATCCAGTTTGGATAAGGTCAATAAATCTTTGACAATACGGGTCATGCGGTCTGCCTCGCCGGAAATGACGCCAAGGAACCGTTTTTCCGTATCAGCAGGCAGTTCGCCTGCGGCGTCCATCAGTGTTTCGGTATAACTTTTGATATTGGTCAGCGGGGTGCGCAGTTCATGAGATACATTAGCGACAAATTCACGCCGTGCATCATCCAGTTTGCGCTGTTCGGTGATATCATGGATGACCGCAATAACGCCGCGTTCACCATCTGCCGCGCCATATGGCGCGAGCAGTACATTCAGCGTGCGTCCCCGGCGGATAATCTCGCTGCTGACCACTTTGCGTTCATTGGCGGAAGCTGGCATTTCCAAGCCGGTAAACACTTGGTTAAATGTCATGGATTCATCAAATGTAACGCCCATCAGCCGTTCGGTTGCGGGGTTCATATGGATAATACGCCCATCTGTGGAAAATGCTGCAACACCATCGGTCATATGCAGGAATAATGTACTTAATTTATCGCGTTCCTCCTGCACCTCGCCAAGGGTGCTTTGCAGCATTGCCGCCATATCGTTAAAGGTTTCGGTCAAACTGCCGATTTCATCGCCCGATTGGATGGGCAGCCGGTGGCTAAAATCGCCGGTAGCAACAAGCTGGGCTTGTTTTTTGATGTGCTCAATCGGGGTGGTAATGGTTTTGGAGAGCAAAAAGCTCAGCAGTACCGAAACCAGCAGCCCAAACACCATGGTTTCCAGTACGATGCTGAAAAACCGCCAAGTTAGCTCCTGGATTTCCTTTTTATCGTCGCAAATGTAGATGATATAATCTTGTGTGCCGCCGTCAATCGGGTATGCGGCATCCATATAGCTGTCTATGGCGGCGTTGGTAATGCCGACTTCGCCTGCCATAGCGGCAAGCATATTAGGTGTTGTGCCAAGTGCGCTGCTTGGTGGGCGCGGACCTGCCAGATAAGCCCCATTTTCGTCCAGGATATAGTAACTGCGGTGGTTGCTGATGCCAAGGGAGCTGGTATGCGCCGCAACCATTTCCTCTAGATGTTTGGCGCCATTTTCACCCTGTGCCGCCTGTTCAAGCGACACCCGCATATTGTAATCAAAAAGTCCGGTGACTTTGTCATAAAAGTCGCGGAGATAATAATTCCCCACGCTGTTAATGAGGAATGTCCCCATCACAACCATCACAGATATAATCATCAGGATGAGGATCAGCACCAGTTTCATATGCAGGCTGCGAAACATATCAGCATCCCCTTTTCCGTAAAAATCCCATTGGCGGGTTAAACGCCTTCAATCGCTTCACTGTCCGAGAAATAATAGCCAAACCCGCGTTTTGTGATGATATACCGCGGCTGAGCAGGCTGATCCTCCAGTTTCTCACGCAGCCGGCGTATCGCGACATCCACCGCGCGCAAATCGCCGTAATATTCATAGCCCCACACATTTTCCATCAGTTGTTCGCGGGAAAAGACCTTGCCGGGTTCCGCGGCAAGGAAGGTTAAAATATCAAATTCACGCACAGAAAGCTCCAGCGGTTTACCATCTTTATAGACCGCGCCGCGTTCGGCGGACACAACCAGTTTGCCTTCGGCTGGCGGCGTCTCGCCTGCGGCGGGCGCTGGCGCACGGCGCATATTGGCTTTTACTCTTGCCATGAGTTCGCGCATAGAAAACGGCTTGGTGATATAATCATCCGCGCCAAGTTCCAGCCCTGCGATTTTATCCGCTTCTTCCTCGCGTGCGGTCAGCATCAGGATTGGCACTTGGGATGTTTCACGTACCCGCTTGCAAACCTCAAACCCATCCATGCCAGGCAGCATCACATCAAGCAGGATAAGGTCTGGCGCTTTTTCAAGCGCCAGCCGCAGTCCCGCGGGGCCATCATTGGCTTCCAGTGTTTGGTAGCCTTCGCGCTGCAAATTAAAAATCAGAATATCCGCAATTGCCTTTTCGTCTTCGACCACAAGAATTGTTTTTTCCATGTAAAAACCCCTCCCACACAGGGTACATTTCCATCATTCTTACAAACAGCCTGCCTGTTCCGCTGGATTAAACCAGCCCTTTGAGCCGTGCCCGGAATGCCGCCGTAATGGTTTTGCCATCCCGCACTTCATCCGCTTCTATCATGCGTTCCAGCTCTGTAAACGGCAATACCACCCGTTCCACAAACTCGTCCTCATCAGGCGCGGATTCGCCTGCGGTTAAATCTAAAGCGGCATATAAATAGGTGATTTCGGTCAAAAAGCCGGGGGATGGATACATACAGCCCAGCGGGATCAGTTTGCCCGCGGTATAGCCGGTTTCCTCTTTCAGTTCGCGCAGACCACAATCGGCAGCGTCTTCAGGGCCATGATCCATTTTGCCCGCAGGGATTTCATAAATGACCTCCCGAAAGGGGTAACGGAACTGTCGCACCAATATGACATTGCCATCCTTGTCAATGGGCAACACACCAACGCCGCCGACGTGTTCACAGACCTCGCGGTAAGCGGGATTGCCGTTGGGCAGCTCTACATCATCCACACGGGCACACATAATTTTGCCGCGGAATTTATATTCCTGCCGCAATGTTTTTTCTGCAAATTCCATATCCTTTATCCTTCCTTCAACTGGATTTATAAATATCCGCGCATTCCGGCAACAACTCGATCACAATGCTGTCCCGACTGCCAACATACGCCTCATCGGAAAACATATGGGTGAGCTGTTCTGTGCCAGTGATTTTGTACCGGCGGGTTTCCGTCGTACGGTTGACCGCAACCAGCACCCGTTCTTCTGGCGTTGTCCGTTCATAAATTAGCACACCGCCGCGCGCCAGCGCAAAAGAAATTCCGCCTTCATTGAGGGCAGAACTGTCCTCGCGTATCGCGCACAGCGCCCGGTAAAATGCTAACAGCTCAGTATCTTCCCGCCCCCATGGGTAGGTGCGGCGGTTAAATGGGTCTTCATAGCCTTGCTGCCCGGCTTCATCGCCATAATAAATGGTGGGTGAACCCGGCATGGTGAACTGAATCACCGCTGCCATTTTGAGCAGCCGTTTGGCGTGCTCCAAAGCATCGCCGCTGAGCCAGTGATGGGCACGGTAATCCCGGCTTGCGTCCCAGTCGCCAGGGGCTGCACTCAGCGCTGTGATTGCCCGCGGCGTGTCATGGGTACCGATGATATTCATCAGATTATAAAAAATATCATGCGGATAATTTTCGCGCAGCGATTCCATTTTTTCAGCGAAGTCCTCTGCCGGAGAACCGGTTAAAAATGCCATAATCCCATCACGCAGCGGATAATTCATCACACTGTCCAATTCGCCGCCCTGGAAATACCGCCGCCGCACACCATAACTGATTTTATTGGAAGCATCTTCCCAAACTTCGCCGATCACTAACGCATCTGGCTTGGTTTCACGCGCCGCATGGTTTAGTTTTTTGATAAATTCGTCCGGCAATTCATCCGCGACATCCAGCCGCCAGCCCGAGGCGCCAGCTTCCAGCCAATGGCGTATGACGCTGTCCGGCCCTTCAATGATATAGTCAAGATATTTTTCATTCATCTCATTGACTTGAGGCAGAGTATAAATCCCCCACCAAGATGAATAAGCATCAGGCCATTTGGAGAAATCATACCAGTCGTAATAGGGGGATTCCTTGGACTGGTATGCGCCCACGCTGTCATAATGTCCGCGGGCATTAAAATATTTGCTGTCATAACCATTATGGCTGAATACGCCATCCAGCACAACGCGCATCCCGCGTTGTCCGGCTGCATCGCATAATGCTTTGAAATCTTCTTCTGTGCCCATCATCGGGTCAATGGATTTGTAATCGCCGGTATCATAGCGATGGTTTGAAAACGCCTCAAAAATCGGGTTAAAATACAGGGTGCGCACATTGAGGCTTTCAAGATAATCAAGTTTTGATATCACCCCGCGCAGGCTGCCGCCGAAAAAGTCATTGTTCCAGATTTCGCCGCGTTCATCAGGCAAATAGGTCGGCACTTCCGACCAGTCCGCATGAACATGGCGGGTTGACCGATAGCCATCTGCCGGCGGGAGTTCCAGCCGGCAGAACCGGTCTGGGAAAATGTTATAGGTAATGCCTTTGCCAAACCAGGTTGCCACCTGGTAATTGCCATCATATACGGTCATTTGGTACTGTTCGCCGGGATGGGCAAGCACCTGCCCCTGTCCGCCGGTGCTGCGGCAGATATAGTTTGCGCCGTCCGCTGTAATCATGCGGAACAAGTACCAGTAAAGCCCGGGTTCCCCGGCTGTAATTGTGATTGTGTAGCAGTCGCGTGCGCCAGCAAAGCCAGCCCAGTCCATGGGGATTATCTGAAAATCCTCTCCATCTGCACTAAACAGCAGCTCGGCAGACAGGACGCCTGCCAAGCGGCGCGGATATATTGAAAAAGTAACCTGTTCTCCGCTTTGTACCGCCCCAAAGGGGGTTTTATAAATTTCCTGTCGGGAACAGTAAACACTCAGTTGTTTCATGCCAACCAAATCTCCTTTAATGCGGTATCATGCTTTACCCACATACATACCGCCAGTCTGTCCACAGAAAAGGTTCCCTGCCCGCCGCATTGTTTTGATTGCGGCGCTGCCCTGGCTGGCTGCGGCGGCAACGCCAGCAGCCCCGGCCCTTCCCGAGCAGATTGCACCCAAACGTGGTGGATAATATTATATCACAAATGCTGCAGATATTTAAGTGGTATTCCTGTGATTTTTCAGGCATTTTGGGCATATTTTTTCGCATATTGCACATGGCGCCTGGCGATACCGCAAAAAGCCCAGCCGCCTGCAAAAAAGCAGGTGGGCTGGGCAATGTTTTTTTAATAAGCAAAGCTGGTATGGACACGCCAAATATTCTGCGCATATTCCGCAACCGAACGGTCAGCCGCGAACCTGCCGGAATTGGCAATGTTGACAAGAGACATATAGTTCCAGTTTTCCGGGCGGCGGTACATCTGGTCTACGCGCTCTTGCGCCAGCCCATAGGATTCATAGTCACGGCAGACCATAAAATGGTCGGTTTTACCCGGGCCGCCATCAATCAGCGCACTGACGATATCGTTATATTCTTCGCCATCGTCAAAGCCGCGGCGGATATGATCCAGCGCCTCTTTCAGCGCCGGGTTAGTGTTATAATAATCACGGGCATAATATTCGCCGGAAGCCGCAAGCGATTGAGCTTCTTCCGCGCCCATGCCAAAGATAAAGATATTTTCCGAACCGACTGCCTGACAGATTTCCACATTGGCGCCATCCATTGTGCCAATGGTGAGTGCGCCGCTCATCATAAATTTCATATTGCCTGTGCCCGAGGCTTCCCGCCCAGCCACAGAAATCTGTTCCGAAAGTTCTGCCGCAGGCATAATGAGTTCTGCCAATGAGACACGGTAGTCCTCCAGAAAAATAATTTTGAGTTTGCCTTCCATATCGGGGTCACGATTGACCTGATGGGCAACCGACAGCATCAGCTGGATGGTGCGTTTTGCCATGGTATCATTGGGGGATGCTTTGGAAGCAAAAATCACCGTCCGCGGCACCACTGACACATGGGGATTATTTTTGATAAAGTGATACATATCCACCACATGGATGATATTCAGCAGTTGGCGTTTATAGCCATGCAGCCGTTTTGCCTGCACATCAAAAATAGAATCGAGGTTGACTTCGATATGGTTATGTTCCTTGATATAGGCGGCAAGGCGTTCTTTGTTGCGGCGTTTGACAGCTGCCAAATCGCGCAGCAATACCGCGTCCCCACCAAAGTTGCGCAGCACCTGCAATTCGGATGGATGACTGATAAAGCCATTGCCGATTTTGGAGGCAATCAGGCTGGTCAGTTCTGGGTTTGCCTCACACAGCCAGCGGCGCAGTGCAATGCCATTGGTTACATTGCGGAATTTGGCAGGATAGATATGGTACTGGTCAGCAAACACCCGCTCTTTGAGGATATCCGAATGCAGCGCGGATACGCCATTGACCGAGAAAGAACCGACGATTGCAAGGTTTGCCATGCGCACCTGTCCATCTGCGATAATTGCAAGGGAAGAAATGCGTTCAAAATCGCCGGGGAAGTAGTTCCATAATTCCTGGCAGTAGCGTTCATTGATTTCGGCAAGGATCATCATAATGCGGGGCATATGTGCCTGTACCAAATCGGTGGGCCAGCATTCCAGCGACTCAGGCGTTACGGTATGGTTGGTATAGGCAACACTTTGGGATACGATATGCCAAGCGCCATCCCAGCCCATGCCTTCTTCGTCCATCAGAATGCGCATCAGTTCGGGAATCACCAGCGCCGGATGGGTATCGTTAATATGCAGCACATTTTTTTCGGCGAAATTTTCAAGTGTGCCATAGTGGGCTTTATGCCGTGCGCAGATATCCTGCGCGGTAGCCGACACCAAAAAATATTGCTGCTTAAGGCGCAGTGACTGCCCTGCCAAATGGTTATCTTCCGGATAAAGCACTTTGGAAATGGATTCTGCCATTGCGACTTTTTCCACCGCCCCCAGATAATCACCCTGAGAAAATGCCTGCATATCCAGTGCAATCGGGCTTTTTGCCTGCCATAAGCGCAGCCGTGCAACATTATCGGTATGGTAGCCCGAAATCGGCATATCATAGGGCACCGCAAGCACCGGGGTATATTCCACATGTTCCACTGTCAGCTTGCCATCCTGCCAGATGCTGTTGACCGCGCCGCCAATGCGCACTTCACGTACATCATCCATAGCGGAAATCTGCCATACCGCGCCGGTATCCAGCCAGCTGCTGGGCAGTTCCACCTGTACGCCGTTTTCGATTTTCTGCCGGAAGTTGCCATTTTCATAGCGGATGGAATAGCCGTTGCCATGGATGCCGATGGTTGCCATGCTGTCCATATAGCAGGCAGCTAGCCGCCCTAAACCGCCATTGCCCAGTCCGGGGTCTTCTTCTTCTGCAAAGATATCCTGGGCTTCATATCCAAGGTCAGCAAGCGCGCCCTCCAAAGCCTCCTGCATACTAAGGTTAAACGCATTGCTGCGCAGTGACCGCCCAACCAAAAACTCCATGCACAGGTAATGCACCTGCCTGCCGCCCTGTTCATTCAGTTCGTTTTGGGTGTAAATCATACGGTCTGTCAGCGCGTCGCGGATGACAAGCGCACACGCCTGATAGACCTGCTCGCGGGTAGCTTCTGCAACATCGCGGCTGAAGTGGCGGCGCAGTTTGCCGATGATTTCTTTTTTAACGCCATTTTTGCTATAAGTTGCCATGGTATTACTCCAATCTTACAAGCGGTGCAAGGCCCATGCCCCGCCTCTCCAGTGCCAAAAGGTATGTAATTGGGTTTACACCGCGCGATAAACTTCAAGATATTTTTGTGCGGAACTCTTCCAGCTGAAATCTGATTTCATGCCGCCGGTAACGAGTTTTTTCCAAGCGTCCTTGTTGTTGCGGAAAACGCCGCAGGCTTCCAAGATTACGTGCAGCATATCATGTGCGTTGTAGCTGTGGAAGGTGAAACCATTGCCTGTGCCGAGGTAATCGACAAACGCGGTAACGGTGTCTTTGAGCCCGCCGGTTTCGCGCACAATCGGGATGGTGCCATAGCGCAGGGCAATCATTTGCGCCAGCCCGCATGGTTCGGATTTGGACGGCATCAGGAACATATCCGCACCTGCATAAATTTTGTTTGCAAGGTCGGTAGAGAACATGATAGAAGCTGAAATCTTGCCAGGATAACGGCGTTTTGCTTCAATGAACATCTGCTCATAGCGCCATTCGCCCTTACCGAGCACAATCAGGCGGATATCCTCTTGCAGCAGGTTATCAAGCACAGCCTCCAAAAGGTCAAAACCCTTATGCCCGGCAAACCGGGATACCATGCCGATGACTGGTGTATCCGCGTCGCCTTCCAGCCCGCACAGCGCAAGCAGTTCTGTTTTGTTGACCGCTTTGCTCTTTAAGCTGCGGGCGGTATAATTTTTGAAAATCAGCGGGTCTGTCTGTGGGTTGAAGGTATCCTGGTCAATGCCATTGATAATGCCATGCAGCTTATAACTGCAATCGCGTAAAATGGGGTCTAAGCCATGACCATAATATGGGGTCTGGATTTCTTCCGCATAAGACGGGGATACAGTTGTTACTGCCGTAGACGCAACAATCGCAGCTTTCATCAGGTTGACGTCGCCATCCATAGCCATAAAGCCAGAGCGGTAATGGGCATCATCAATGCCAAGGACATATTCCAAAATCTCGCGCCCATAACGCCCCTGGTACGCGATATTATGGATGGTAAATACCGTTTTCATACCCTGGTAAAATTCGCGTCCGGCAAACATCAGGTTATAATACACCGGCACAAGGGCGCTTTGCCAGTCATTGCAGTTAATAACATCGGGGCGGAACTCCAAATCGGGCAGGATTTCAAGCACTGCTTTGGAGAAGAACGCAAAGCGTTCAGCGTCATCATATTCGCCATAAATTTGCCCACGGGCAAAATAATATTCGTTGTCAATGAAGTAATAGTCCACGTCATCTTCCGCATAGTGGAACACGCCACAGTATTGGTTGCGCCAGCCAAGCTGTACATACGCATTTTTGAGGTACGTCAGCTTTTCGCGCCATACAGCGGGGATGGCGCTATACAGCGGGCAGAATACAGCAACTTCGTTACCTTCTGCCGCAAGCGCCTTGGGCAGCGAACCTGCCACATCGCCTAAACCGCCAGTTTTAATAAACGGCGCAACTTCGCTGGCGACATACATAATTTTCATAGGGAACCGACCTCCAAACCGGAAAACAGCGGGATGCCCAAAAAGGGTCATCCCGCCCAAAACATATTCAAAGCCTTAATACGGGATGTCCTGTTTTTTTGATTTATACAACAGAACTCTTCGCAATCACGACCGGATAATTTTCATGCCCCATCATGGTGCGGCCTTCGCGGATGGTAACGCCGCGGTCGGTCACGATATGGGCAAGGGATGCACCGGAAAGGATACGCCCGTTTTCCATAATGATGGAATCGCGGATTTCCGCATCTTTTTCGACCAGGACATCGCGGAACAGGATAGAGTTAACAACCTTGCCTTCGATATGGCAGCCATCTGCGACAAGGCTGTCGCATACATCCGCCTTATCCCCATAATACGCTGGGGATTCATCGCAGATACGGGTATAAATCGGGCGGGTGCGGAGGAATACCTCATCACGGGTTTCCTTGTCAAGCATATCCATGTTCGCTTGGAAATAGTCCTTTGCGTCCTCAATCTTGACGGCATATTCGCCAAACAGATAGCCGCCAATTTTGCTGTCAGTGAGTGCGCGTGTCAGCAGCTCGCGTTCAAAGTGGATGCAGTTATGGGTAACACAATCAGCAATCAAGCGGATGAGGAACTGACGCCCCATCACATAAACGCCGAGCGCTTCGTGTTTGCATTTGCTGTCGTTGCTGTCGCCCACGCGGATATCCACGATTTCGCGGCGGCGGTTCATTTCGCAGTAAGTGGTAAACGGGCTGTCCTTGGATTTTTTCGCAACCACCATAGTGATATCATTGCCAGAGGCAATGTGCTGATCAACAACATCGTCAATCGGGATATTTGCCACAACATCGCCGTCCGCAATGACCACATGGTCAGCGCGGTTTTTCTGCAAAAAGTCAATTGCGCCAGCCAGCGCGTCAATTTTGCCGCGGTATTCGCCAGTGACCAGCGGGGATGCCTTTTTGGAATAGGAGTATGGCGGGAGCATGGTGACGCCGCCATTTTTGCGGGACAGATCCCAATCCTTTGCGTTGCCGATATGGTCGATAAGCGACTGGTATTTATCCTTCATCAGCATACCGACACGGAAGATGCCGGAATTGACCATATTGGACAGCATAAAATCCACAATGCGGTAGCGCCCGCCAAACGGTACGGCTGCCACGGTGCGGTGTTCTGTAATCTCACGCAAGTCATTATCGGTGTCAAAGGCGATAATGATGCCAAGTACGTTTTTCATGTTCATGCTTCCCTTCTTCTCTTAAATCTTGTCGGGGAGGTCTTCGCCTGCCATCTCTTTGGCGCCGAGTTTTGCGCCGCGCCCAACGCGGGTATTGGCAGCAACCACTGCAACGCCCCAGTTTTCAATTTCGCCGTCTGAGGGGCTTGCGCCGACCTGCGCGCCTTCGCAGATATGGGCATTTTCCGCAATGATAGAATAGCGGACAACCGCGCCGGATTCTACCACTGCGCCTGGCATCAGGATAGAATATTCAACCGTTGCGCCCTTGTGAATGGTAACATCCGAGAAGAGCACCGACTCAGATACATTGCCCATAATTTCGCACCCTTCGGATACCAGCGAATGGGTCACTTTGGCATCCTTGCTGGTATAGTGCGGAGGTGCGCCGTTGTTGCGCCCGTAGATTTTCCAGGAATCATCGGTGAGATTCAGACCGGATTTGGGGCTGAGCAAATCCATGTTTGCTTCCCACAAAGATTCAATGGTGCCGACATCTTTCCAGTAGCCTTCAAAGCGGAAGGAAACCAGTTTTTCGCCTGCGCCCAGCATTGCTGGGATAATGTCCTTACCAAAGTCGTTGGAAGAAGCACTGTTGTTTTCATCGTCGATGAGGTACTGGCGCAGTTTCTTCCAGGTGAAGATGTAAATGCCCATGGACGCCAGCGTGGATTTGGGCTGCTTGGGCTTTTCTTCAAACTCATAAACTGTACCGTCTTCATTGCAGTTCATGATGCCGAAGCGTGGAGCCTCGTCCAGCGGCACATCGATAACGGCAATGGTTGCAGCCGCGCCGGTTTTTTTGTGCTGCTGGAGCATTTTATTGTAGTTCATCTTGTAGATATGGTCGCCCGAAAGGATGAGCACATATTCGGGGTCATATTCATCAACAAAGCCGATGTTTTGATAGATTGCGTTTGCGGTGCCCTTATACCATTCTGAGGTTTTGCCCTTCTGGTATGGCGGGAGCACAAATACGCCGCCGTTCAAACGGTCAAGATCCCATGTCTGACCAGCGCCGACATAGGAGTTTAGCTGATGGGGTTCATACTGCGTCAGCACGCCGACTGTATCGATGCCGGAGTTGACACAGTTGGAAAGCGGAAAGTCAATGATTTTGTACTTGCCGCCGAAGGGGACTGCGGGCTTGGCTACTTTGGTTGTCAGCACATAAAGCCGGCTACCCTGCCCGCCTGCGAGAAGCATTGCAACGCATTCTTTTTTCCGATACATAGTAATCTCCGTTTCTTACCCTGTAATTTTATTTGGTAAACGCCGTGGGAAATGGGCGTATTACGCACCTGATTTATTCTTTGGTTTTCTTGGCTTTTTTGCGGGGGGATGCTTTTTCCGTGGTTTTCTTGGCGGTCAGCTTTTTCTTCTTTGGCTTTTCGCTGACAGCTTCCGCTTTGACACGGCGGGGCGCACGCTGTTTACCCCGGAAATAGAGCACAGAAAGCGGCGGAATTTTCAAATCAATGATATTTTCCATGCCGTGCATTTCTTCCGCCTTGCTGCGCACCTTGCCGTTGCTTATGCCGCCGCCGCCAAATTCCACGCGGTCAGACGTAAAGACTTCTTCAAATGTGCCGGCATAAGGCACGCCGATTTTATAGCTTTCATGATAGACGGGTGCAAAGTTTGCCACGCAGATTAGTTCGGTGCCATCCTTTGCAATCCGGCGGAACGCAATGATGTTGTTGACGTTGTCATCATGGGAAATCCATTCAAAGCCCTGCCAATCCATATCGTTTTCCCAAAGCTGCTTGCTGGCGAGATAGAACGCGTTCAGGGTTTTGACATATTCCTGAAGCTGGCGATGGGCGTCATAGTCAAGCAGCATCCAGTCCAGCCCGCGGGCTTCGCACCATTCGGAGAACTGCCCGAACTCGCCGCCCATGAAGAGCATCTTTTTGCCGGGGTGGCCGATCATATAGCCAAGCAGTGTCCGCAGGGAAGCAAACTTATTTTCATAAGGGTCAGGCATTTTGTCCAGCAGTGACTTTTTGCCATGGACGACTTCGTCATGGGAAAGCGGCAGGATATAATTTTCCGAAAAGGCATACATGAAAGAGAACGTAATTTTATCGTGCATATCCTTGCGGAAGAATGGGTCTGCGCCGATATAGCACAGCATATCATTCATCCAGCCCATATTCCACTTAAAGTTGAATCCCAAGCCGCCGACATAGCCCGGCTTTGTGACCATGGGCCATGCGGTGGATTCTTCTGCAATCATCATGCAGTCAGGATGGTCGGTGAGGATTTTTTCATTCAGCAGCCGCAGAAAATCAACGGCTTCCAAGTTTTCGCGCCCGCCATAAATATTGGGGCGCCATTCGCCTTGACGGTTGTAGTCGAGGTACAGCATAGAGGCAACCGCGTCCACGCGCAAGCCATCCATGTGGAACTGTTCAATCCAGAACATTGCTGAGGACAGCAGCAGGTCACGCACAGAAACCTTGCCATAATCAAATACGCGGGTACCCCATTCTTTATGCTCCATTTTGAGCGGGTCGGCATATTCATAGAGATAAGAGCCGTCAAACTCAACCAGCCCATGCCCATCCTTCGGGAAATGCGCCGGCACCCAGTCCATGATAACGCCCAGCCCTGCCTGGTGTGCTTTGTCCACAAAGTACATCAGGTCATGGGGTGTGCCATAACGCGATGTCGCCGCGAAATAGCCTGTTACCTGATAGCCCCAAGAGCCATCAAATGGGTGCTCGGTCAGCGGCATACATTCGATATGGGTATAGCCCATTTCTTTGACATAAGGGATGAGTTCATCTGCCAGCAGGCGGTAAGAAAAGAAACTGCCATCCTCGTGCATTTTCCATGAACCGAGATGCACTTCATAAATATTAACCGGCTGGTCATATGGCGGATGTTCTTTGCGCCATTTAAGCCAGCTGCTGTCCGACCATTCATAGCCTTCAATGTCAAACACTTTTGACGCATTGCCGGGACGTGTTTCAGAATGGAAACCATAGGGGTCTGATTTGTCGAGCTGATAGCCTTCGGGCGTTTCGATGGCATATTTATAGCTGTCATATTCTTTTACGCCGGGGACAAAAACTTCCCATATACCGCGGTCATCACGGTTTAGCGGGTTTGCGGTGCGGTTCCAGCCATTGAACTCACCCATGACTGCAACACTGGCGGCATTCGGCGCAAAAACGCGGAAAACATAGCCATCCTGCCCTTCCTGTGAATCCGGATGGGCGCCCATAATTTCATATGCACGGCAATCCCTGCCGGAATGGAACAGCGGCAAATGTTCCTCCAGGCTCATTTTTTTCGCCTTAACTTCCATGTGTTCATCTCCTCTTTGGCACACAAAATATGTGCCTTCTTTTATTATCTTTTTTATTCCTTTTTGCTGTTTTGTAGCCATCGCACAGATTCTTTACGACCAGCTTGATATTTACTAGATATAGTATACAACACTGATAAAAAAATGTCCAGTAATTTTGCAAATCACCGGACATTTTTTGTTCATTTTTATATGCCGGTTTTAAGGCTGCTGGAAAAAGCTTTGCAGCCCCCGTTTTCCGGCTCTCATCCTGCCGCTGGACAGGCAGTTTTCCACTGCAAATCTTCGCTTTTTTGCGCCCAGCTTACAGCACGCCTTGCAGCTTGCGGCGGATGATATCCAGCGCGTTGGACGCTGCCTGATTGCGCACCCGGTCACGCCCAAGGCTGTTGCGGGTTTCACGGGTAATCAGCTCACCCTGAAACCATACGCTGATATAGACCAGCCCAACTTCTTTGCCTTCGGAAGGGTCGGGGCCTGCAACGCCGGTGATGCCTACACCGATATCTGTGCCAAATACCTGCGCGGCGCCTGCCGCCATTTGTTCTGCGGTTTGCGCGGATACCGCGCCATATTGCGCAAGGGTATCTGGCTGCACGCCCAGCAGGTTTATTTTAACCTCATTCGTATAAGAGCATACGCCGCCTTTATAATAATCCGACGCGCCAGGCAGGTCGGTAATGCGTTTGGAAAGCAGCCCGCCGGTGCAGCTTTCCGCGACTGCCAATGTCATGCCGCGTTGGCGCAAAGTATCGCCGACAACCTGTTCCAGCGAATCCACATCAATGCCATAAACATCCGCGCCCAAAAGGTCTGTCACCTGCTGCACCACAGGGGTCAGCATTTGTTCGGCTTCCGCTTCGGTATCTGCCATAGCCGTCACCCGTGCAAAGCATTCCGATACTTTTGCGTATGGCGCTATCGTTGGGTTGGTCATGGATGCCATCAGGTCATGCAGGCGGGCTTCCATTGCGCTTTCGCCCAGCCCCATTACCCGGACACTGCGGGACACAATGCAGCCGCCTGCAAGTGGGTATAAATATGGCTTGGCACATTGTTCCCACATGGGCGTGCATTCGCGCGGGGGGCCAGGCAGCATTAATACGTGTTTGCCCCCAGCTTCAAACCCACAGCCGGGCGCTGTACCCCATTTGTTTTCAAACACGGTGCAGCCTTCAGGCAGCCATGCCTGCTTTTCATTGTTGGGTGTCATTTCGCGCCCAATTTTTTGAAAAAACTCTTTGATATGCGCCAGCGATGGTTCATGTAATGCCATGGTTTTGCCGAATACCTTTGCCAAAGTTTCTTTGGTTAAATCATCAAGTGTTGGCCCCAATCCGCCAGTGGTAATGATGATATCCGCACGGTCTTTGGCTTCCCGAATGGCACGTTCCAGCCGCGTGGGGTTATCCCCAACTACAGTTTGATAATAAACATTGATGCCAAGTTCACTTAGCCCACGGGATATCACTTGGGCGTCAGTATTTACAATATCGCCCAGCAGGATTTCCGTGCCAACCGCAATCAGTTCTGCATTCATAATGGTTTCACCTCAATCACAAATTTTCATGCCCTGCTGGTGTCCAGCGGGATTTATTCATTCATCTTTTTTCCGTTTGCCGGTGATGATAATTTCGATATTTGAAACAGCTTCTTCTATTAAGTTTTCAACATCCAGCGCAGCTTCCGCCTCAAGGATTTTGGGCAGTTTGGGTTTGGTGTTCGGATGCTTTGGCGTAAAGACCGTACAGCAGTCTTCATAAGGCAAAATGGATGTTTCAAATGTCCCGGTTTTGCGTGCAATCTGTACAATTTCTTCTTTATCCATGCCAATCAGCGGGCGGAATACTGGCAAGCTGCATACCGCACCTGTTACCGCCATAGAAGGCATGGTTTGGCTTGCAACTTGCCCCAGGCTTTCGCCTGTAATCAGCGCGCCGCATTGATTTTGCTCTGCCAACTTTTGCGCAATACGCATCATAAACCGCCGCATAATCAGCGTAAAAATTTCCTGCGGGCAGTTGTCGCGGATGGCTTCCTGAATCTTTGTAAACGGCACAACCAGCAGCGGCATCCGTCCAGTATATGGGTTCATGATTTCCGCCAGTTCAACCACTTTTTCTTTTGCCCGCTCGGAAGTATATGGGTAACTGAAAAAATGGATGCCTACCAGTTCCAGCCCACGTTTTGCCATCATATAACCGGCAACCGGCGAATCAATCCCGCCAGATAGTAAGAGTGCCGCACGCCCATTTGTGCCGACTGGCATACCGCCTGCGCCTGGCTCCGGGCCTGCATGGACAAAGGCGTGTTCATCCCGGATTTCAAAATGAATGGTTAAATCCGGCGTGTGCATATCCGGCTTTAAATGCGCATACTTATGATTGATTTCACCGCCGATATGTTGGGAAACTTCTATCGACGTCATCGGGAAACGCTTATCGCCACGTTTGGTTTCCACCTTGAATGTTTTTGCCCCTGCAATATGCCCGGCAAGTGCAGTTTCTGCCGTTTGCTGCATGGCTTCCAATGTTTTTTCACAAACCGCCGCACGGCAAATGGACGCGATACCAAATATTTTCCGAACGACATCTAAAACCGCATCAGTTTTGCTGTCATCTTCCACCCATACATAAATAATGGATTGACGCATCGCTACTTCGCAAGGTGTGACGTGTTTTAATCTGCGTTTTATATTGCCCAGCAGCCGGTCTTCAAATGCTTTGCGGTTCAGCCCTTTTAACACAATTTCACCGCATTTTAATAACAAAACTTCCATTTTATTTTTCTGATACTCCTTTTGTTTCTGTTAGCGGCGCAGCATTGCCGCGCCTTTTTTTAACCCCGCAATTAGTGCGTCAATATCTTCCTTTGTGTTCCATGGGGCAAAAGAAATCCGCAATGCGCTGTCAATGCGCTCTTTGCCTAGCCCGATGGCTTTCAGCACAGGGCTTTCTTTGCCGCGTGAACACGCTGACCCGGCTGATACATAGACTTCATCGCCCTCCAGCACCCGCAGCATGACTTCACTTTTGCATCCCGGGAATGACAGGTTTGCAATGTGCGGCACACCTTCTGCGCTGTTCCATTCTGCCCAAGGCAGCTCTGCTGTAATCTGCTGCTGTAAATACTGATGAAGCGCTGCAATATGCTGATTGTCCGCGTGCATAGCATTGCTCCGGATACGGCACGCTTTTGCAAATGCCGCAATCCCCGGCAAAGGTTCTGTGCCTGAACGCATTCCATTTTCCTGTCCGCCCCCGACAATATATGGACGTAGATTGGTGCCTTTTTGCATATAGAGTGCGCCAATGCCTTTGGGCGCGCCGATTTTATGTCCGCTGACACTCATCAGCTGGCAGTTCCATTTTTGCGGCGTCAGCGGCACTCGGAACAATCCTTGTACCGCGTCAATATGGAAAAGCGCTTTGGGGCAGCGGCTATGCAGCAGCCTGCCCATTTCTTCCACAGGCAGTATGGTGCCAACTTCATTGTTGACCAGCATGATGCTTGCCAAAACCGTATCATTCCGCAAAGCATCGGCAAAAGTGTCCACAGATATTTGTCCGTTTGCGTCCGGCTGTAATGCCGTGACAGTAAAGCCTTCCGCTTGCAGGCGCGCCGCCGCGTTGCGCACTGCCGCATGTTCTATCGCGGTAATGATGATATGCCGTCCGATATGGCGGTTTTTATATGCCGCTCCAAAAATCGCGGTATTGATTGCCTCAGTGCCACCGGATGTAAACGTGATTTCCCCAGCTTGTACGCCAAGCGCCGCCGCAATAGCTTCACGGCTTTGTTTCAGCAGCTTGCCCGCCTGGATGCCAAGTCTATGCTGGCTTGATGGGTTGCCAAACCCTTCTGTCATAACCGTTAAGGCGGCTTGTGCCGCCTCCGGCAGCACCCGTGTGGTTGCCGCGTTATCTAAATAGTGCATTTCATATTCCCTTCCTGGTTTTCTGTAATTTATTATACCAGCGTTTCCGATGCCTGTCACGGTTATTTTACCGCCGCATCATCTGGCGTTTTGCTTTGGATTTCAGTAAGCAGCCTGCCCGCAACTGCCTGCATATGTTGTACCCGTTTTTCCAGTTCTTCCGGCAGGACATCTCGGATGCTGTCTGTGCTGATATGTATGCCCATATTGTCCTCCTTTCCGCAACATGATTTTTACGGTTGCCGCATAAGCTGATAGCTAAGGAAAGGAGGCATCCTCCCGCAGCATGAATTATGTGATGTATCTGCGCAAATCCCGCGCTGACCTTGACGCCGAAGCCCATGGCGAAGGTGAAACCCTTGCGCGCCATGAAGCCCGCCTAACCGCTTATGCCCAAAAAGCTGGACTGCCTATCCGCCGCGTTTACCGCGAAATTGTATCCGGTGAAACCATTGCCGCACGCCCTGTCATGCAAAAGCTGCTTGCCGAAGTACAAGATGGTTTGTGGGATGGCGTATTGGTCGTAGAAGTGGAACGGCTTGCCCGTGGCGACACCATTGACCAGGGGCTTGTCGCGCAGGCGTTCCGATTATCCGGCACTAAAATTATCACCCCGCTTAAAACATATGACCCCTGCAATGAATTTGATGAGGAGTATTTTGAATTTGGTTTGTTTATGTCCCGGCGGGAATACCGTGCGATTAACCGCCGGCTGCAAGCCGGGCGGTTAGCCTCTGCCCAGGAGGGCAAATGGCTGGGCGGTACGCCGCCTTTTGGATATGACGCTTATAAATTGCCGCATGAAAAAGGTTCATCGCTTGTGCCCAATGCGGACAGTGCGATTGTCCGCACGGCATTTGAAATCTTTACATTAGAAGACGATGTCGGCACAGTGAAACTATGCAGCAGGCTCAATGCGCTTGGTTACCGCTCCGCAACAGGCAAGCCGTTCCATGTGCGGATTATCCGGGAGCTTCTGCGCAACCCGGTTTATGCCGGGTTGACCGCTTATGGCAGACGCGCCGCGGAAAAAACCATAGCAGATGGCAAGGTCATTCGCAAATGCCCCCGGCATAAGGAATTCGCGGTTTATCCCGGACGGCATGAAGCCATTATCCCGCCGGAAATGTGGCAGGCTGCCCAAGCCAAATTGCAGCGGAAATCTTTTGTTCCTGTCCGAAAGGATAAAATATTAAAAAACCCACTGGCAGGTCTGCTTATCTGCGGCAAATGCGGACATAAAATGCAGGCGCGCAATCACAGCGCAAACCTCCGTTTATACTGCCCTATGTACTGCGGCATGGTTTCCGCTGGACTAGCAGAAATTGAGGCTTTGCTCTGTCCTGCTTTGCGCCAGTGGTTTGCCGGCTATACCGCTGAGGCTGCCCATTCTGCCGACTTGCAGCGCCGTGCCCATTTGCTTGCGCAGTCACAAACTGCGCTGCAAAAAGAATTGCGGCTGCTGTCCGCCAAGCTAAGTCGTGCTTATGATATGGCGGAAAGCGGCATCTATCCGCCAGAAATTTTTGCGGAACGCCATGCGCACCTTACCGCACGGCGCAGCGAAATTTCGCAGTCATTAGAACAGGTCAGTCAGCAGGTTTTATGCCTGCAAAACGAGATGAACCACCCGCCGAATCTGCCGCCCCGTGCCATGCCCATTATGGATATTTATGAACTGCTCGATACTCCGCAGCAGAAAAATGATTTGCTGAAAACCTTGCTTTCCGGCATCCGGTACAAGAAGACAATTCCCGTGCGCGGCGCGGCAGACAGCGATCTTGATTTAACCCTTTTTCCGCTTGTCCCACCTGCGGGCAAAGGGATATCCTGATGGTTGTGGCTGGACGCTTCCATATGTCGCAGGGCAGTCAGTTGCACGCAGCATCGGCAATTATGAAGCGGTGGAACAAGCGATTAACCATGGCGCTTTTATCGAGTTTGATGAAACCGCCCAGACACCATTTTACAATTATTATCATGACAAAAAACAGCATGAAGTTTGGTTTGAAGATGCCCGCAGTATCCAGGCAAAATTAAACCTTGCGCGGGAATTTGGCTTGCGCGGTATCAGCGTATGGAACATCATGCGGTATTTCCCACAGCTCTGGCTGGTGCTGAACAACGAATATAACATCGAAAAAATCAAATAAATTAACGGAAAAGCAGGCAATTCTTATAGAATCCGCCTGCTTTTCAGCACTTTTTGCCCAAATCGGGAACATATACCGCTGTCACTTATGGAACAAAAATGTTATGCTGGTTTTGCCCCACAAGGCAAGCCTTGCCGTCCGGGGAAAACACCGCCGCACTGCGCAAGATTTTGTGCATTGCCCGAAATTTCAAAGGAGTATGAAAACTATGAAACGATTTGTAAGTTTTTCTGCTGCAGCAATGATAGCAGCGGGCATCATCGCAGGCGCTGCCTGCCCACAGGCGCAAGCTGCGTATTATCGCCCAGTTGTGCAGCGGAACAATTTGAGTGCTGACCAAATTTGGCAGCAGCTGCTCAAGCAATATGGCATCCCAGATGTGGATACTGTGATAAACCCTGGTGGCAATTCAGGATGCAGTTCTTGCATTACCAAACCAGGTTCAGGTTCTGGTACGGTGAAACCTGGGACAGGCTCCGGTTCTGGTTCCGGCACAGTGAAGCCTGGAACAGGTTCGGGGTCAGGCTCCGGTTCGGGTTCCGGCACAGTGAAGCCTGGAACAGGCTCAGGTTCGGGTTCCGGTACAGTGAAACCTGGGACAGGCTCCGACTCTAGCACAGGTGCATCTTCAAGTTATGTTTCGCAGGTTGTCGCGCTTGTTAATGAAGCACGCGCACAAAATGGCTTATCTGCGCTCCAGCTTGACAGCCGTGTTTCTGCCGCAGCGCTTACCCGCGCTGGCGAAATCAAAACCAGCTTTGCCCATACTCGTCCGGATGGACGCTCCTGCTTTACCGCGCTTGCGGAAGCTGGTGTTTCCTACCGCGGCGCTGGTGAAAATATCGCCTATGGGCAGGCAACCCCACAGGCTGTTATGTCTGCTTGGATGAATTCTGCCAGTCACCGCGCCAATATCCTAAATAATAAATATACAACCATTGGTGTTGGTTATACAGTCATTAATGGTGTTCCATACTGGGTGCAGATGTTTACTTACTAATTTTGGTCATCCTTTTGCTGTCGCGGTCTTTACCTGTCTTATGCTGTATTTTCACACAGATATTTGTGTTTTTATCCCTGTAAAATACCTGCCAAAGTTGCGGGCACGTGCAGAAAAAACAAAAATCCGTCCCTCGTGGACAGATTTTTGATGAATTATTATGCGATTGGTGATTGCAATTTTCTTACTTTCATGATAAAATAACAGTCGTTCTAAGATTTATGCACAATCAACACCAGATCATTTTGGCGCTGATAATTATTGTGATTGAAGGGAAGATTTTCACCAATGGCACTGAAAAATGAGTATCTGAACCGCGTCTATGCCGGGCTTGCCCAGCGCAATGCACATGAACCTGAATTCCTTCAGGCTGTCATGGAAGTTTTTGAATCTTTGGAGCCGGTTGTTGACGCACGCCCCGAAATTGAAGCCAATGCAATTATGGAACGCATTGTCGAACCAGAACGCATTATCAATTTCCGTGTATCCTGGGTGGACGATGCTGGCAAGGTACAGGTAAACCGTGGCTGGCGTATCCAGTTTAATTCCGCAATCGGCCCCTATAAAGGCGGTTTGCGTCTGCACCCATCTGTCAACCAGTCCATCATCAAATTCCTGGGCTTTGAACAGATTTTCAAAAACAGCCTGACTGGTCTGCCCATGGGCGGCGGCAAAGGCGGTTCTGACTTTGACCCGAAGGGCAAAAGCGACAACGAAATTATGCGTTTCTGCCAATCCTTTATGACTGAGCTTGCCAAGCATATCGGTGCAGACACTGACGTCCCAGCTGGCGATATCGGCACTGGCGCACGTGAAATCGGCTATATGTTTGGGCAGTATAAGCGCCTGCGCAATGAGTTCACCGGCGTGCTGACTGGCAAGGGCCTCAGCTATGGCGGTTCGCTGGCGCGTACCGAGGCAACCGGTTATGGCGCGTGCTACTTTATGAATGAAATGCTGAAGGATATGGGCGCTTCTTTTGAAGGCAAGCGTGTTGTTATTTCTGGTTCCGGCAATGTGGCAACTTATGCAAACCAGAAGGCAACTCAGCTTGGCGGCAAAGTCGTTGCAATGAGCGATTCTAACGGCTATATTGTCGATGAAAACGGCATTGACTTCAAGGTGATTAAGGAAATCAAGGAAGTTAAGCGCGCACGCATCAAGACTTATGTTGACTATGTGCCAGGCGCAAAGTATGTAGAAGGCTGCCGCGGCATTTGGAGCGTTCCATGTGACCTTGCACTGCCCTGCGCAACCCAGAACGAACTGAATGGCGAAGAAGCTGCTACCCTTATCAAGAACGGCTGCAAAGCTGTTGCAGAAGGCGCGAATATGCCATGCACCCCAGAAGCTGTTGCCGCGTTCCAGGCAGCAGGTGTTGCCTTTGGTCCCGCCAAGGCTGCAAACGCGGGCGGCGTTGCAACTTCCGGCTTGGAAATGAGCCAAAATAGCCAGCGTCTGAGCTGGACATTTGAAGAGGTTGATGCAAAACTGCATCAGATTATGATTAACATTTATAAAGCTTGCAAAGACGCTTCTGAACGTTACAATATGGCTGGCAATCTGGTTGCTGGCGCAAATATTGCGGGCTTTGAAAAGGTTTGTGACGCAATGCTGTGGCAGGGTATCGCATACTAATATTATCCTAACGAAAAAACAGCACCCCAAAAGGTGAAGGTTTTGATATGCTCCCTTTATGAGTGGCAGTAAAGCTGCGCATCATGAAGGGAGTATTTTTATGCCATATGAGTAAAAGCGGTTTGACAGGTTTGATATCTGCTGACAGAAAAATTTTATATTTTTTCACTGTCTGAAATGGTAGGAACCTGTTTTTGTAATGCAATTGAACATTTCACGGCTTACCAGAAAATCAGCATTCATTGACAGCTCAAGGAATGCCATATATACTGTTTGCAATGATAATAAATATGGTTTGTGGCAGTATCTTTGAAATCGCGAAAGGCTGATTTTATTTATATTTATTTGGAGGTTTTATCATGGCGCAGGATGGGAAACAGTGGCAACCACGATTTCTTGCATATTTGAGCAAAATCAGAAATAGGCCGGCAAAGAGTCGACTGGTGTATTGAGGAGCCCCTGATTTAATCCTCCATGAGTCAGGAAGGTGTGGTATAATAGGGGAAAAGGGGGCACGGGGCATGA
>CAJUDU010000025.1:0-22717 GCA_910584935.1 uncultured Butyricicoccus sp.
GTATCATATTTCGATTGCATGTGATTTGAGAGGAGCTTTAATCAGTGGTTCCTTAATTTACGAAATATTTTTATGCGTCGCAATATATCGCAAAAATGTCGATATCAAGGGGCGCATTTGCATTTTAAGGACGATTATGATGTGATGATTTCAGCGGATGGTGATTCCGACTGCAAGCTGGCAAAAAAATTCCCGCCTTTATTTTCCGTCCATATCGTGCTATGATAAAATAGATATTTTTTATATACTATACTCATTGAGGTGACACAAATGTCTAATGTTGTGATTGTGGGCGGCGGCCCTGCCGGTATTTCTGCCGCATTATATACGGTTCGCGCCGGACTGGCAACAACAGTGATTCATACTGGCGTCAGTGCGCTGTGCAAAGCCCATGCAATTGAAAATTATTATGGGTTTGCCTTACCTGTTTCCGGCGAAGCCCTTGCCATGTCCGGTTTGGAACAGGCAAGGCGGCTTGGCGTAACACTCATTCAAGATGAAGTCACTGGCATCGGTTATGATGGGAAATTTTCGGTGCAGACTGTTTCCGGGCAATACCCAGCTGATTTTGTCATTCTGGCAACCGGTTCCCCACGTACTGCGCCCCGTATCCCTGGGCTTAGTGAGCATGAAGGGGCTGGCGTCAGTTATTGCGCGGTATGCGACGCATTTTTTTACCGCGGCAAGCACGTTGCAGTGCTTGGCGAAGGGGAATATGCTTTGCATGAAGTCGATGCGCTGCTGCCAGTTGTGCGTTCTGTTACCCTGCTGACCAATGGCAAAGAACCTGATATTGCGATCCCCCAGGATGTACAGCTGGATACCCGCGAAATCGCTGCCATTGAAGGGGAAACTGCTGTAGAACGCATCCGGTTCACGAGTGGCGGTGTTTTAGCTGCAAATGGGGTATTTGTTGCATTTGGCGTGGCAGGCAGTGCTGAACTGGCACGGAAAGTTGGTGCGCTGACCCATGGCAACCGGATTGTGGTTGACCAGATGATGGCAACCAATGTGCCGGGATTATATGCCTGCGGCGACTGCGCTGGCGGTATGCTGCAAATTTCCAAAGCAGTTTATGAAGGGGCGCTCGCTGGTACAGCCGTTGTCCATGCTGCCCGTGAAAAAGAAGCGGGTTAAGATTTCGGGAGGGGCAAGCCCCTCCCCTATCATTGCCTGTATCCATTATTTTTTTGTTTTTTGATAAACGCCAAAAACAAGCAAAAAGCAGCCCAACAAACCGATAATCATCCGCCACACTATGCCAGGCACCATAAATACTGGTGGCAGCGGGCATATTGCAGCGAATATCAGAAAAATAATGCCCATCATGATTTGTGTGTTGTGGTTCATGGCAAAAAACCTCCATCGCTTTTTATTTGTATTGCGGCTGTTTGATAAACTGAACAGTTAAAAAATGTGTGCCCAATTGATTCCAGGATAAAACTTCCTTGTCCGGATAAAATATTCCACCGCCTTTATCCCCGATGCAATATCCCGCACGGTAAAACATTTTTCAACCGGCGATTGACCGCCGCTTAATAATGGTGACAGTTCCTTTGTTTCCGCCTGTGTATCAAATGCCGGAATTGTTTCCTGTTTGGGGATGATTTCAAACCGCATGATTTTCTCCTTTTTATCCATTTATATTCATATCGGAAGGAGTTCCTCAGATGTATACCATCACTGAAAAAGAAATCCATAAGCTGCTTCCGCCCCGCTTGCCGGAAACCCATAAAAATGATTATGGGCGTGTGCTTGCCATCTGCGGCTGTAAAGGTTATACTGGCGCGGCTTATTTTGCCGCGCAAGGCGCGGTACGCACTGGCAGCGGCGTTGTCACCCTTGCTGTACCAGATGCCATTTATCCTATCCTGGCGGTTAAACTGAATGAACCTGTTGTTCAGCCCATGCCCTGTGACAGCACCGGGCATTTTTCGGCTGAAGCTATCCCCCGCCTGCTGTCCCTTGCCAGCCATGCTGATGCGCTGCTGATTGGCTGTTGGCTTGGGCGTTCCCCGGCGCTGGATGAATTGGTCTTTACTTTAATCCTCCATACTACCTGTCCTATGGTGATTGATGCAGACGGCATAAATGCGCTTGCCGGGCATATCCATATATTAAGGGAAGCAAAAGCATCCTGCATTTTAACCCCGCACAAAGGGGAATTTCAACGCATTTCCGGCAAAGCGCCTGCGCAGGCGGATGATTATGCCGCGGCATTTGCTGCACAAACCGGCTGCACCCTGCTGCTGAAAAGCCACCATACCTTAATTGCCGCACCTGATGGGCGACAATGCCGCAATCAAACCGGCAATGCCGGTATGGCAAAAGGCGGCAGCGGCGATGTTTTAGCAGGGATATTATTATCTTTGCTTGGGCAAGGGCTAAAGCCCTTTGACGCGGCTTGCGCCGGGGCATGGCTGCACGGCAGGGCTGGGGATCTTTGTGCCCAAACTTATGGTGAATATGGCATGACGCCCACAGATATGCTGGCCGCGCTGCCTGCTGCCATTGCCGGATTGGACGCCAAAAGGAGTGGATAACACTGCGATTTTCTCAAAAAATCAAATCAGCTATTTGCATTGCCATGCTTTGTATGCTGGGCGGCTGTGACGGCAAAAATGTCAGCCCACTGGATGCCCGTATCCAGCAAACCTTTGCGGAACTGCCCAGCTTTACTGCTCAGGTGAATATTATTTCCTGCGCAGGGCAATCCCCGCTCGAATATGGTGGGCTTTATGAATACCAAAAAGAAGGCGCTGATACATTCACTTTAAAATCCCCTGAAGCGCTCAGTGGCATTGGAATCCATATTTCTGGGGAAAAAGCGGATGAAATTTCCGTGCAATATGCGGAAACCGTTTTAGAACCCGGCTTGCCAGCCCAGCCAGGCATGACGCCAGCCGATGCCGTCCCTACCCTTTTGGATTTGCTGCGCAATGCCGCGCCGCAGGAAACCTGGGAAGAAACCATTGGCGGCGCAAAAATGGCGGCTGCCCGTTATGAAACGGATGACGGCAATCTGACTTATCAAATCTGGCTGACTCAGGAAAGCCTAAAACTTTCCTATGCGGAGTGTTACGCCGATGGCGAACGTGTTTTGCAAATTTCGTTTCGTGAATACCAAACCTGACAGGTTCCCTTTATTTATCGGAAACTTGGGATAAAACTTTGCTGTGCGGCTTCGCCCTCCTGCAAAAAGCCGGAAAGCCCTAACGCAGAGAAATACTCCACAGCTTCCGCATATTCTGCGCCTGTCATGCGGCGGTTGATTTCCGGATATGCCTGCATATCCATCGGCGTATATTGCCGCATTAAGCTGACTGACACCTGTTCGCCCCAATATTCTGCGATATGCCGCAGGATTTGTTTGGTATCGCCCATTAGCCCAGGCAACATCAAATGCCGGATGATGACGCCACGTTTTAATAACCCATTTTCATCATATTGCTGTTTTCCAGTCTGCCGCAGCATTTCTGTAATGGCTTCATGGGCAATATCAAAATAATCTGCCGCACTGGAATACTGCTCTGCATAATAGGTGCTGTAATATTTAAAATCCGGTAAATAAATATCAATCAGCCCATCCAGCAGCCGCAAAGTTTCCACCGATTCATACCCGCTGGTATTGAGCAGCATAGGAATATGAAGTCCGTTTTGCCGCGCCAGCGGGATGGCTTCCAGCAAATGCGGCGTATAATGCGCCGCTGTCACAAGATTAATATTATGGGCGCCCTGCGCCTGCAATTGCAGAAAAATTTCTGCAAGCCCTTGGGCGCTGATGCGCCTGCCCGCCGCTTCGCGGCGGCTGATTCTCCGGTTTTGGCAAAATACACACCGTAAGGTACAATGCGAAAAAAATACTGTACCCGAACCATATGTGCCGGAAATTGGCAGTTCCTCCCATTGATGCAGCATGGCAAGGCTGATTTCCACCTGTGCGGACGCGCCGCAAAAACCTGTTTGCCCAGCTAGGCGGTTTATGCCGCATTGCCGCGGGCATAACCTGCAATCCTGATAATATGCCTGAAAATCCATAGGCATTTTTTCAGGCATTTGCCAAGGCATCTTGATACACCTTACAGGTATGCGCATCAAAACAAACCATGGTGACTTGTTCAATCTCTAGATAGGTTTCTAAGGCTTTATGGATTTCCGCAATGGCAATGCCTGCCGCCTGATCAACTGGGAAATGATATACGCCTGTGCTGATGGAAGGGAACGCAATGGTTTTGCAGCCTTGTTTTGCGGCAAGTGCCATACAGTTACGGTAACAATTTGCCAATAATTCTGATTCATGTGCTGTGCCGCCGTGCCAAATCGGTCCCGGCGTATGGATGACATATTTTGCAGGCAAACGATACCCTTTGGTAATTTTGGCCTCGCCAGTATGGCAGCCATTTAAGGTGCGGCATTCTTTTAGCAAATCCGGACCTGCCGCACGATGGATTGCACCATCCACGCCTCCGCCGCCTAATAACGATGTATTAGCAGCGTTGACAATCGCATCCACTGCGTAATGGGTGATATCACCGCGCTCTATTTTAATTTTCGACAAGAACTTATCCATTTTTTATTTTTCCTCCTATATCATATTTCTTTTTTCATGCGGTCGGTCAGACCGCTGTTTTTTATCCTGCAAGCGGTTCCATCCAACCATCCTTTTCATAAAATATCCATGCGACAATTTTATGGTACGAATAGCCCCGTGTTTCCCAACCCTGTGTTTCTGTCACAGCCAGATATTTTTTGCCATCAATATCCACAGTTTTTTCGTCCTGTATAGAAAATGCGAACCCTAAATATGCCAGTACGCTCATGTAAAAAATGCCAAACGCAAGGATTGCAATCCCAATCATACAGACAATCTTGGAAAGGATAAAATAAACCATCCGCCCTGTGGAACGCGCATTACCAAGCGGCTGCAAAAGGATGCTGCCAAACATCCAAACCAGCAAAGCAGGCACGCCAACCGCTGCAAGATACAGCAGGATATAAAACCCACCAACGATAAAATTACGGCAGTATAGCCCCAGTTTTGCAGTGATAAACCCAACCGCGATACCAATGCCAACCAGCATAAACCCCAATAAAATATCTATCATGATACATCTGCCAATGCGAGTGATTTTTTCACTAGCTGTATTCATTCCAAAAATCCCTCCTGGGTTCCATGATACCGCATTTCTGTTTTTTTGTCCACCAAAGTTACACGTGAAAAGGGCGGATTTTCCGAGGGCAGCATTTGACGCGCAAGCGAAAATGTGGTATGGTGATATTTAAGGAGGGCTTCGCTATGAAACGATACATTATCTCTGAATATGCTTATGACGCACCTCCCCTGTTGCGGGATTTCTTGGTGTACATTGCTACCATTAAGGGCAAATCCGAACAAACTGCCCATGAATACTTTCTTGACCTGCGTTTTTTCCTGCGTTATCTCAAACATTCCCGTGGGCTTGTGCCTGTCGATATGCCGTTTGAGGAAATTTCGATCCATGATATTGATTTGCCATTCCTCAAATCCATCACCCTGTCTGATGTTTATGAATACCTTGGTTATATTGCCCAGGAACGCCCCCGCCAAAAAAACAGCGCCACAACCGAATATGGTTTGTGTGCTTCTTCCCGTGCCCGGAAAGTTTCATCCATCCGCGCTTTTTTCAAATACTTAACCCATAAAGCTGCTGTGCTGGATATCAACCCGGTTTCTGAACTGGATTCCCCTTCCCAGCCCAAAAAACTGCCGCGTTATCTCACCCTTGAGGATTCTGTTGCATTGTTGGAAAGTGTCAAAGGCCCCTATGCCGCTCGTGATTACTGTATTTTAACCCTGTTTTTAAACTGTGGGATGCGTGTATCCGAACTGGCAGGCATTAATATTTCAGATATCCAAAATGATACCTTGCGCGTTGTGGGCAAAGGCAATAAAGAACGCACTATCTATCTGAATGACGCTTGTATGGAAGCCATTGACGCATATATACCAGAACGCATTGTGCCGCACCCAGCGGATAAAAATGCGTTTTTTACCAGTCGCAACCGCAACCGTATGAGTGTACAAACCATCAAATGGCTGGTGAAAAAGCATATCACTGCCGCAGGGCTTGACCCTTCCAAATATTCCGCGCATAAACTGCGCCATACCGCCGCAACCCTTATGTATCAAAATGGTGTGGATATTCGCACGTTACAGACGGTTTTAGGCCACCGCAGTGTGGATACTACCATGATTTATACCCATATCCGGGATGAGAATGTCCGTGCCGCCGCTTTAAACAATCCGCTCGCGCACGTTTCCCGGAAAAAATCCACCGCAAAACCAGAACCCATCCAAGAACCCGACGAGTGATTTACATCAAAAAATACAAGCCCTGGCACTGCTTTTGCTGTGCCAGGGCTTTGCTTTACCCTTTATTTCTTTTGTGGCTTTCGTATACCAAGCACATGGCACACGCTGCGCCTTGTCAGCCGGTATACCAGATAGAACCCCAAAGATAATACCGCAATCACTGCCATACAGCTTGCCAGCCCTGCCATTTCACTGGAAGTAATGCCAATCGGGTCGCCATTGAAATACAAAATCATCAAATAAAACAAATAAATGAGGGTTGTGCCGACAATCGCAGGCACCAAGAATATCCGCTTCATTTGTCCTCGCACCGATTCATATAAATACACATTTGATGCGCCCAAATGCCGCAAATCATCATAAACTTTCGCATTGACTGCCGCAATTGTCATACTGCGTGTAAAGGCGATAATCACCACCGCGGCGAAACATACCACTGAAATGAAAATAAACAGTGTCAGGAAAACCGCAAGTGTTCTGACAAAATCATTTTTATCCAGCACGCGGAACCTGGGCATATACTTCCAATAAATCCGAAAATCTGACGCGTCCCGCTTATCATAATCAATCATTTCCAGTCCATGCCCTGCTAGGTTTTCTTTGTCAAGCCAATAGCTTTCGCCCTTTTGCGTTGTCAATATTTTACCAACCCGGTCATAAGAATCCACCACTTCCACAGTTTCATCCGAACGGTCTATTATTTCATTGAATAACGCCTTGGCAAATGGATAACTGTTTTCACAATCCCGCACATTGAAAAACACGATATTCTCCTGCCATTCCGGTGTTAAACCGGCAGTGATTGCCGCATAATCTGTATCATCCATCACATAATAGCCAAACAGCATATCATACATGAGTTTTTCTTCCGTTGGCTCTACCTGCATCCGCTGCCCAGTGACCATATTGGTGATGATTTTTGCATTGCCGCTAAACATCCCGCCACTGCCGTTTTCTGGATGGAATACACCTGTAATTGTCCCTGATTTCACATCAACTTGTTCGCCAGTCAGTGCGGTATATGCCGATTCGGAAATAAAATTGTTTTCAAACATCAATTCCTGATATTCTGTTGTATAAGTCACACCAAACCCTGTTTCACTTTCCACACTGTATGTTCCATCGGTGCCCAAAACAGCAACCGGTTGCTGTGCCCAGCTTGTGATTTCTACCCCATATTTTTGTGCCAGTGTCTGCACTTCGGCTTTCTCTGGGATGTCTTGTGTTTCACACCAATGATATACATAATCCGTCTTGCGCGAATCATATTGGTGGATTGAACTTGTACCCAGCATCGGCGTATAAAATGACGCAAAATATGCGCCCGCAATCAGCAAGGTCATCACCAGCATATTGCGTACCGTTTGCCGCCCCTGGAATTTCATCATGCTGTTTGAAATCAGGTTTTTATATTTTTTATGTTTGCCCCAGCCGTTGACAACCGTATGCAGTAAAATCCAATACATCCCGATAAGGGCAGGCAAATAAAAAATGGCATCCACCCATTCAGGCGCATACCAATGCAGCCCAAGAACAAAAAATGTAGGCATCATATACCCTGCCACGGCACCGAGTACCAGCAAAAGGATGCCACCTGTGCCATACCAGCGCGGCACGGCATGAATCGGTTCAGATTTATGGGATTCCTGCACAATATCAATGATATTGGTACGGCGGATAAACCGCGCCCCCATCAAAAACAACATAATAATAACATACAAAGAAAAGATAAGCGCCAGAAAATAAGATTTTGGATCAAAGGACAGCGGCATTTGGTCGGTATCCACAATGCAAAGCCGGAAGATCTGCCATAAGCCCCAAGCCAGCGGCGCGCCAAGGGCAGCGCCTGCCGCACAGGAACCAAACGCAATGAGTGTAAGCTCTTTGCCAAGTTCGCGGCGGAGTTGGGCGCGAGATGCGCCTAAGGCTAAAAAAATACCGGTTTCCCGCGATTTTTGCCGGAAAAACAAGCCTGAAGCATATGCTGTAAACACGCCGCATCCAATAACCGTCAATGCAAATACCATCATCACTTGTTTGCGGCTGTCACCGCCTTCTGGCAGGACGGTTAAAATCGTCGGCGAACGCATCATACAAACATAAGCCGTAATCAGCAGAACAGAGAAAAAACAACAGCCTGTCAGTAAGAAATATTGTTTGCGGCTTTTGCGGCGCAAAAGCGCATAAGTTTCCGAAAAGGTCATTCCAATATCCCCCTTTTATTCTTTGCCCATTTCACGGATAACATCCAAAAGTTCATCCTGGAAAGCACTTTGTCCGCTGTGATTTACCAAAGTGCGGTAAATGGTGCCGTCCCGCAGGATAATCACGCGGTCGCAAAAAGAAGCCGAAAAACTGTCATGCGTTACCATAAAAATGGTAGCGCCCAGTTCCCGCTGTGCCTGCATAAAGCTGCCGATTACCGCACGGGAAGATTTGCTGTCCAGGTTTCCTGTCGGTTCATCCGCTAAGATCACCAATGGATTATTAATCAGCGCACGCGCAACCGCTGTGCGCTGTTTTTCGCCGCCGGAAATTTCAGCGGGATATTTGTTTTTGATATGCGATATGCCGAATACATCACATAAATGGTCTGCTGCCTGTTCCATATTGGTGTTTTGCTGTCCCGCGATAATCCGCGGCAACAAAATATTTTCCCGGACGGTTAAACCATCTAAAAGCAGGAAATCCTGAAAGACAAAGCCGAGTTTTTGGTTGCGCACTTTTGCAAGCGCTTGTTCATCCAGCGCGGCAATCGGTTCGCCGCCCAGTGAAATAATCCCTTCATCCGCTGGGATATAACAAGAAATACAGTTCAGCAGAGTGGTTTTGCCCGAACCACTGGGGCCCATTACCGCGACAAATTCCCCTTGCCCCACTTCAAGGGATACCCCTTTTAACACTTCATATTTTGTTTTGCCAACCTGATATGATTTACGCAGATTGCTAACCTCTAACATCATCAAAGACCACCTTTCCTTGTTGTTTGTGCTTTCAGCATAACAAAAAAGCCTTATATAAGCAAACACACTTGTCAAAGGCGGCAAGCTGGTTGTAACAAAACCATGCCACGATGTAAAATTCGGCAGATTTTTTGTAACAAACGGTTTTGCAGGTACTAGCGGCTATGGTACAATAAAAAAAAGCATAGCATCTTAAATATAGAAAGAAGGACAAAAATGCTCCGCATTGGAATTTGTGATGACAATATAGCTGCCCGTTTGCAGCTCCGGTCACTGCTGGAACAAACTTTTTATGCACAGCAAACCGAATATCAGATTTATGAATTTTCTTCCGGTGAAGGTGTGCTGCACTGGTTTGAAAAGCATGAAGCTGAACTGGATTTGCTTTTCTTGGATATTGAAATGAATGGGCTGGATGGTATGGAAACTGCCCGGCAAATCCGCCGCCACAGTGCGGAAATCCTGCTTGTTTTTGTGACGGGTTACAGCGATTATGTCTTTGAAGGGTATGAAGTTGGCGCTTTGGATTACCTCATGAAGCCTGTGCAGCCGGATAAACTGGGCAAAGTGCTGACACGGGTATTTTCACATTTATATACATCTGCAAACCAGTTTTATTTGTGCCGCAACCAAGATGGTGTTTACCGCATCCCGCGCCGGGATATTTTATATTTTGCTTCTGACAGACGACTGGTGCTGTGCGTCACCGCTACACGGGAATACCAGTTTTACAGCAAACTGGATGCCGTACAAGCAGAACTGGATGACCCATCTTTTGTACGTATCCATCAGCGTTATCTGGTGCGGGCTGGGGCAGTTTCTTTCATCGGGGAAAATGAAGTTGCCATTGAGGATATCCGCCTGCCGGTTTCCCGGTCTTATAAAAAAGACGCCATACTTGCGCTGACCCGCGCCATGTTGGAGGGGTAAAACTTTATGGATAACCATCATGTGACTTTATTCGCCATCCCCATCCTAACTTGCTTTTGCCTGACCGTTTCGCCGTTTAGCCTGCTGTGGCTGACAAGCCATTTCCTAACGCCAAAACCCGGCAAATGGCGATTTGCCTTGCGGTGTATGGCATTTCTGATTGCCATTTATGCGGTAATCTTTATCGCTGACCCGATTAATATTTTATATACCTTTCCATTTTTCGCGCTTGGCATTTTTAAATTGTATACCGAAAACTGGCAGGCAAAACTCGCCATGATTTTTGTGCTTTATCCGTTTATCATGTCAGTCAATGCGTTGATTGATAATATCCCACTCCTGTTTTACCTGTCATATCTTTGGCGTCTGATATTTTGGGCGGTATTTTGGCTGATTGCACGCCGCCTGCTGACCAAAACACGTTATTCGCTTTCACCACACCTTTGGCAGCTTGTTGCAGCCCTTGCCTGCCTGCCTATGTGCGCAGTGTTTTCCATTATCATGTTCAGTGAAGACAGGGTGAACTATTCTACAGCGGATTATACGCTTACCGTTCAACAGGGTTATATAGTCATCGGTTTTTTTATTCTGCCGTTTGTTTTATTTTGTTCGCTGGTTTTGCTGTATTCTATTACTGTGCTGCACCGGCATGAACAAATTGAGCAGGAAAACCAACTTTATCAAATGCGTGCGCTTTACTGGAAAAATATCGAACAGGATCAATTGCAAATCCGCCGCCTGCGGCATGATATGGCAAATCATTTGACTGCATTATCCGGATTTTTAGACACTGGCGACACCGAACAGGCAAAAGAATACCTGCATGGGCTGCAAAATACAGCTTCTGTGCAGGCAAAACAATATTGCCGCCATCCGGCGGCAAATGCTGTGCTGTCCGCGAAAGCGGCAGCGGCGGAAGCAACTGGGCTGATGCTGGAAATCTCTGCTGACCTGCCGGAAAAACTGCCGCTGAGCAACCTGGATATTGCGGCACTCATTGGCAATGCCGCAGACAATGCCCTGGAAGCGGCGCAGAGCGCCGCTGACAAGCATATCACCCTGCAAGTGAAAGTTTATAAGGGTGTATTCATGCTGCGCGTACAGAACGCCTACGGCGCGCCGCGCAAACAAGCGGATGGGGCATTTCTCACCACCAAGCCGGACACCCGTGCCCATGGCTTTGGGCTGAAAACCATGGGGCAAATTGTGGCGCGGTATGGCGGGGAAATTGACGCACGTGCGGAAAATGGGCGGTTTGATTTTGTGGCAGTTATCCCGCTTGGCGGGGCGGCGCAGGCGTTTTAGTCATAGGGGATGCCTTGGAAGCCCTCGCCATAAATCTGACGTGCTTCACTGACAATCACAAACGCATGAGGGTCATATTGATGCACAAGCTGCCGCAGCCGATGGATTTCACTTGGGCGCACCGCTGTGACAATGGCGCTGCATGGCTGCCCGCTGTATGCGCCCCAGGCTTCCAGCATGGTTGCGCCGCGCCCTAGCCTGTCCAAGATGTGGGATACAACCAATTTGCCCTCACGGGATACAATGAGTACGCTGCTGCCGCGTTCCATGCCATACATGATAGCATTAATTGCCTTTGTCTGGCAATACAGTGCCGCCGCGCCAAATAAACCCGCTTGCCAGTCCCGATATACCGCAACCGATAACAGCAGCACAACGCCATCAACGGCAAGCAATGCCATGCCCATAGGAATTTGCGGGTATTTTTTGGACAGCAGGCGGGATAAAATATCCGTTCCCGCCGTTGTTGAACCACGCAGAAAAATCATGCCAAGCCCTGCGCCGGATAACACTCCGGCACAAATGGAACCTGTCAGCCGTTCCCCATGATAAACTGGGGCAAGCGCCGCAATGATATCCATGAAAAGGGTGCTAATGATTAGTGTACGCAGGGTGCGCCATAAAAAGCCTTTGCCCAGCTGGTGCCATGCAATGGCTAACAGCGGCAGGTTCATACAAAATGCGGCAAGCCCTATTGGTACGCCCCACAATGCCTGGACAATCAGCGCAAGTCCGCTGACGCCGCCCGGCGCAATCCGCACCCCTTCCGCAAAGCAGCAAACCCCTGCCGCAAGCAACAGCGAGCCAAGGAGATCCGCACCTAAATCCAGCAATTTATCGCGCATGGTTTCCGCCTTCCTGTTTTTTTATGTAAACGGGATTGCTGATAGTATGTTCATCTAGCAGCAGGTTTATACGGTAAAACAGCATTGCCATCCTCTAAATGGCACGCGGTCAACGCAAAGTGCATTGGGTTTTGCTGCCCCGGCAAAAATGGCGTACGGATCAGCAGCATTTCCCCTTTCTTGGTGCATTCGGCTTTGCCTGCGGCAATCAGCGCATCCAGCAGCGCATCGCCGGTTTGCAGGCACTGCGGCGGTAAATCGGCTTGCGCGGAAGGGTTTGGCGCTGGGGGCTGCGAAGCAGCTTCTGTTTCCGCGTCGGCTTGCGCGAAAAGGTTTGGTTCTGGCGGCTGCGAAGCAGCCCCTGCTTCCGCGTCGGCTTGCGCGGAAAGGTTTGGTTCTGGCGGCTGCGAAGCAGCCTCTGCTTCCGCGTCGGCTTGCGCGGAAAGGTTTGGTTCTGGCGGCTGCTCCGCAGCCGCCGTTTCTTCCTGTTCCGGCTTGCAGCCAGGCTGCCCATCTTCAAGATAATATACTTCGGGTGGCTGCTGCACACCCGCACGCCGCAAAACATCTGGTGTAATCCGCCGCGCAAGGCTTAACCTGCCGTTTTCCGGCTCCAATACCCCAATCAGCAGCGGCTGTCCCGCGGCAATGCCATAAAGCCGCAAAACCGCCATGGTATGTACCCGGCTTTCTGCCCGGAATAAAATGCCATGCGCATCCGGCTGTGCGATTACCCAGCCTGCCTGCTGCCCGCGGTAACTGATTTCAAAACGCATCACAAAAAAACCTCCTCCATTTGCCGGAAAACAGGATATCCTTTGCTGCGCCGCAAATAAAAAAATGCGTACCCTGTTATTTCTAAGGTACGCATTTTGCTGCTTCATTATTCCAGTGTATAATTGCCAAGCACCTGCACATCGCTGTCTTCCGTTGCCCGGAAGCCAGCATTTCTGGTTGCCGCGGTGTACTCATGCTCTGTGATTAAGGCTTCATCCGCAGAAAGCACATTGCTGCCCGCGGATAAATCGGTCAGCCCCGTTCCTGAACTTTCCAGGCAGACGCCGCCCCCTTTGTTCACAACGAGGATGGAATCGACTTCCAGCCGTAGGGTTTGCCCCCCGGTCATAGAAATCCGTTTCCATTCATCTTCTGAATCTTCCTCCTGCTGACTGCTTGCCGCTTTTTTTGCCTTTTTGCCATTTGTCAGCTTTGTGGCAAACGCGGCAACTTTATCATCAATCGCCTGGCTCATATCCAATATTTTTTGCTCCAATGCGGACTGCCTGCCTGCCGCCTGCCCTTTGCCGGAGGCATCCGCAGAAGGCATGAGAACCAGTTGCACATAATCCTGGGTAATCACTGGGCTGTCTGTGCCGCCATATTCCGCAGAAACTGCGGCATAACCTACGGCAAGCATACATACCATAAGGATTGAACCGATTGTTATTGTAAATCTGCGCCTGTTTTTCACCGTCTGGCAACTCCCATTTCCTAATCTGTCGCTTGTTGTTCAAGCCCAAAGCTGACCGCAAGTGCTTCATCCACATGGCGCATATGCGCTTCATCTAAACAGCCCATTTTTTCCCGCAGCCGTTTTTTATCCAGTGTGCGGATTTGCTCCATGAGCACAACCGAATCCCGTGTCAGCCCAAACGAACGCGCACCAAGTTCAATATGCGTCGGCATTTTGGCTTTGTTCACCTGCGAGGTAATGGCGGCTGCAATGACAGTCGGGCTGAACCGGTTGCCTACATTATTTTGCACAATAAGTACCGGCCGCACGCCGCCCTGCTCGCTGCCAACCACCGGGCTAAGGTCAGCATAATAAATATCTCCACGTTTAATATTGTTCTCCACGTTTGTCACACTCCGATGGAAAGGATTATTGGGCTTTGACCGCCCTAATCCTATTTTCCCCATAAAGCGGGCGATTATAAGGGCAAGCGGAAAAATTTTTAAGTGGGGGACTGCCCCCACACTTTATCCTATGCCGGAGTATGGCAATGCGGTTAATTTAGAGGTAAATGCGCGGCACCCGTGCAGAAACCGCGCACAACGCTTCATATGAAATTGTCCCAGCGGCAGACGCAAAATCATTCGCGGTCAACGCGCCGTCACCAAAAATGGTCACACTGTCCCCACGTTTTATAGCAGCGCCTTCAGGCACTTGTGCCATGCACATATCCATACAGATACGCCCCAAAACAGGGGCTTTTTTGCCGTCAATCAGCACCTGGGCTTTGCCGGAAGCTGTGCGCAGCAGCCCATCGGCATAGCCGATGGAAAGCACAGCAACCCGCATGGGGTGCGAGACAGTATAAGTGCGCCCATAGCTGACGGTGCTGCCTGGCAGCGCGTCGCGCACCTGTACCACTCTTGCTTTCAGCGTCATGGCAGGACGCAAATCCAACACATGGGGCAAAGATATATCCGGATGGTAGCCATATAAAATGATGCCTGCGCGCACTATATCAAAATATCCATCTTTATATTGTAACACACCACCGCTGTTGGCGCAATGCCTCAGGGGAATATGTATGCCTGCCTGTGCCAGCCCACTGGCGACCGCCTGGAACCGTTCCATTTGCTGCAAGGTGAAATCCTTGCCACTCAAGGTGTCTGACACCGCAAAATGGGTAAATAACCCTTCGGGCACAAGCCCGGGCAGTCCCGCAAGGGCTGCAATCTGCTGAACGGTATGCTGTGGCTGCGCTGTGGACAAGCCAATGCGTGTCATGCCGGTGTCCAGCGCAAAGTGTACATGAATTGGTTTGCCCGCCTGCTGTGCCGCCCTGGAAAATGCTTGTGCGCTGCCCTCGTCATAAACTGGAGCAGCAATATCATACTGTGCCAGCAATGGCGCGTCAGCGTCGCTGACATAGCCTAAAATCAGGACAGGCTTTGTGATGCCATGCCGACGCAGTTTAAGCGCTTCCGGTACGGTTGCAACGGCAAACCAGCTTGCACCTGCCTTTTCCAGCCGCTGTGCCACAGGTACGCTGCCATGCCCATAGGCATCCGCTTTGACAACTGCCAAAATAGGGCACCCGCCGGTATATTGCACAATGGCGCGGAAATTATGTTCAATCGCGTCTAAATGGATTTCCGCCCATACGCGGTGTGTATTTTGTTCCAAAACTGTTCATCCCTTTAATTCCCTGGTTGTTTCAAATCGGTCTGTTCCCTTTTTTGAATGGCCTGCTTTTTATTGTAGCCCATAGCATATCCAAAAGCAAGGGGCAATCCAGGGCATTCTTTTGGCAGGTTGGGGCATAACCGCTAAAAAAACGCCGGGACATATAAGCTGTCCCAGCATTCCTGATTCTTTTTTTATCAACCAAACCGCATTTCTAACCGAAGGCGGTCTGCAATCATGGAAATAAATTCACTATTTGTTGGCTTGCCTTTCAGCCCAGATACGGTATAGCCGAAATATGATTGAAGGGTTTCCAAATCGCCGCGATCCCAAGCGACCTCAATCGCATGGCGGATGGCGCGTTCCACCCGTGATGATGTGGTTTTGAACCGTTTGGCAATAGCGGGATACAGGATCTTGGTGATGGCGCCAACCGACTCCATATCCTTGACTGCCATCATAATCGCTTCCCGCAGATACTGATAGCCTTTGATATGGGCAGGCACACCAACCTGATGAATCACTTCTGTTACCCGCACTTCCAGTGCGCCTTCATCGTTTTCCGCCAGCAGGCTGCTATGGCAAATTGTCCTGCGCCCTTGTGCCCACTGCCCGATACGCGAAACCAATGTGCCAATATCCAGCGGTTTGCGCATAAAATAGCTGACGCCCAAGCGGGTACATTCCGCTGCCGCCTCATTGCCTGCAAAGGCGGACAATACGAATACGCCAACCCGTTTGCCATTATCGGCCAGCGTTTGGATAACGCCCAGCCCGTCGATATCTGGCAGAACCAAATCGATCAGCAGCAGATCTGCCTGCTGATTTTCCAGTGCTTGTAATGTTTCCCGTCCGGTCGAAACTGCCCCCACAATTTCAATGTTTTCATTTTGTGACAATGCTTGTTGCAACGCGCTGCAAAACTCCTGGTCGCTATCCGACAGCAATACGCGAATTTTCTGTTCCATGATGTCAACACCCTCCAATTAAAATTTTGTTGTGGATGCTTCTAATTTACCATAACTTGCCAGAAATTACAAGCCTCCCGAGAAAAATTTTTATTTTTTCCTGATACAGTGTTCGACACCCTTAGTGCTATCATACCACTATCTGCGTATATTTGGCAAGACAATTCCAAAAAAATCAGCGTAGTTCCTCCATATTTTCCAGCATTCTTTGAATTTGCACCGCATAACCACGGGCAGGGTCACTGACCAGCACGTGCGTGACCGCACCCACCAGCTTGCCATTTTGCAGAATTGGACTGCCGCTCATGCCCTGCACAATGCCGCCAGTTTTTTCAATCAAGGCATTGTCTGTAATCTTGATATTCATGCAGCGGTCATATTCGCCGCCTTCCCCATATAGTTTGGTGATTTCACAGGTATATTCCCGCACCTCCTCACCATCCACATTGGACAAAATCACAGCTTTGCCGGTTTTGATTTCCTCTGGCTTTGCAACTGGCACGGGTTTTTTGCCCGCGTAATAGCTGTCATCGGTCAACACGCCGAAAATACCTGTCACTGTATTTTCCTCTACCGAACCCATATCCTGCTGCAAATTAAAATCGCCTTGCAGCGAACCCGGTGTGCCTGCCACCCCTTTGACAACTCCGCTTACAGATGATTCCATCAAGCTGCCGTCCCGCAGTGGTACAAGCACTCCAGTATCCCCATCACAGATGCCATGCCCCAACGAGCCATATTCGCCCGTGGCGGGGTCCACATACGTGATGGTGCCGATGCCAGCGATGCTGTCGCGCACAGTAAGCCCTAACCGGTATATGCCTGACTTATCCTGCACGGCTGCGCCGGATACCGTAAATTCTTTGCCATCCCGCCGGATTTTTAGCTGCATGGGCTGCCCGGCAGACAGGGCAACTTTTTTTTGCAGCGCCTGCCCATCTTCGGGCATTTGCCCATCAACGCCCAGCAGAATATCCCCTTCCCGGATGCCTGCCTGCCCAGCTGGAGATAATTCCCCCATTGCTGTCATCACTGGGTCAACTGATTCCACAATTAACCCATCAGATTCCATCCGAATACCTGCTGTGCGGCCAATCGGTATGGCTTCGGTCAGGATTGCCGCCGCACTGCCGATAGAAAACGGCAATGCCATGGCTACCGCAACAAACCATGCTGTCATTTTTGCCTTAAAACTTCGCAAAGGCTTCACCTCCCACGGTTACTATGCCACCGTGGACGCAAAAAACAACTGAAATTGTTTGCCCTGCCGCTTAACATTTGGCGGCAAAGCGGGATGGTTGCTTGCACAGCCACAAATTGCAGGTGTATAATAAAATGGAAAGCAAGGTTTTGATTTTGCGGTGGTTCCGCGTATGATTTTGAAAGGGGATGCACAACACTTGAAAGTAGCGGTTGTTGGTTCGCGCAGCGTCAAAGATACCCATTATCCGGAGCTGATTGAGGTTTTGCCCATTGGTGCAGGCACGATTATTTCTGGCGGGGCAAAAGGCGCGGATATGCTTGGCAAACGATACGCGCAGGAATATCATCTATGTTATGAGGAATATCCGCCGGATTATAAAAGTTTTGGGCGGGGCGCGCCAATGGAACGCAACCGCCGCATTGTAGATATGGCAGATTATGTAGTGGTTATGTGGGATGGACGGTCACATGGGGCGGCTTATGTCATTCGCTATTGCCTGGACACCAGCACGCCTGTGCGTGTGCTGATTTGCCACTGATATGCAAAAAAAAATTTTCATATGGATTCAGTTTGCGCTATTTTGCTGAAAACATGCTGGAAAACGCCAAAAAACCTCCCAAATACGGGAGGCTTTTTGTATTAAGATCAAATTTTTTCGATATGCCAGATTTCATCCGCATATTCCGCAATGGTGCGGTCAGAAGAGAATTTGCCGGAGTTGCAAATATTCATCCAGCACTTGCGGGCAAAGCTCAATTTATCCTTGTAATCATGGCTTGCGCGCTTGCGGGCTTCCAGATAACGGTCAAGGTCAAGCAACAGGAAATACTGATCCGGGCGATGCCAGCCAGTGCCATAGACAATAGAATTATGCAATTCGCGGAAAATGCCGGAACCGCCGTCATTCAGTGTGCCGTTAATGAGGGCATCCAGGATGCGCTTGACACGGCGGTCATGATGATAGGTCCAGTTCGGGTTATAACGCTCTGCAACATCGCGGATTTCGTCCACAGTTGCACCAAAACGGTAGTTATTTTCTTCGCCAGCCTCTTCAAAAATTTCGATATTTGCGCCGTCATAAGTGCCGATGGTTACTGCGCCATTTGCCATCAGCTTCATGTTGCCGGTGCCAGATGCTTCCTTGCCTGCTGTGGAAATCTGCTCGGAAATATCCGCCGCTGCAACCAATTTTTCAGCATAGGATACATTGTAGTTGGATATAAAGACAACTTTCAGGATATTGCGTACCTGTGGGTCATCATCAATCAGACGGGCAACTTCATTGATGAGCTTGATAATACCCTTTGCACGCTTATAGCCTGGTGCGGATTTTGCGCCGAAAATAAAGGTGGTTGGGGTGAAATCCGTCAGGCTGCCTTCCTTGATTTCATAGTACAGTTCCAAAATCGCCAAAATATTCAGGAATTGACGTTTATACTCATGCAGCCGCTTGATTTGAATATCAAAGCAGGTATTCGGATCAATCCGGATGCCATCTTTTTTCATCACATAATCAGCAAGGCGTTGATGGTTGTGCATCTTGATTTCTGCAACACGCTGCATAATGGCATCATCAGAAGCGTATTTTTCCAGCTTTTTGAGCTGGCTGAGGTCAGTTTTCCAGCTTTCATTGCCAAGGAGTTCGGTCAGCAGGTCGGAAAGTTCCGGGTTGCACAGTGCCAGCCAGCGGCGCTGGGTAATGCCGTTGGTTTTATTCTGGAAGCGTTCCGGGTAAATGGCATACCAGTCTTTGAGTACATCATTTTTCAGGATATCGGAATGGAGCTGTGCCACGCCATTGACATAACGGGACGCGAAAATTGCCATATATGCCATATGAACGGTTTCATGCTGGATAATGCGCATGGATTTTGCCTTGTCACCATGGACGCCTTTTGCCGCCAGTTCACGGCCCAGCGCATCATCAATCTTGACAATGATATCATAAACACGCGGGATAGTTGTCACCATCAGGTGCTGGCTCCATTTTTCAAGAGCTTCTGCCAAAATAGTATGGTTGGTGTAAGAGAATACCTTTTTGCAGATTTCCAGCGCTTCATCAAATGGGACATTTTCAAGGTCGGTTAGCAGGCGAATCAGCTCTGGGATAGAAATAACCGGATGGGTATCATTGAGCTGAATTGCGTTCATTTCTGCGAAATGTGAGAAATCATCGCCATAAACCAGTTTATATTTGCGGATAATATCCTGCAAAGAAGCAGAGCAGAAGAAATACTGCTGTTTGAGGCGCAGGATTTTGCCTGCATCAGTGGAATCGTTTGGATACAGCACACGGGAGATATCTTCCGCACGGTTGCAGGCGGCAACAGATTTATCATACTGCTGTTCATTAAACAGGTTGAAATCAAATGGGGTTTCGGCTTCTGCCTGCCACAGGCGCAGGGTGCCAATGTTTTTGGTATCATAACCGATGATTGGCATATCATAAGGCACCGCGACAATGGTCTGATCTGCAAAGTGTACCGCAACCTTTTCATCTTCCATACGCAGGTTCCAAGGGGCGCCATGACGAGTCCAGTCATCAGCTTCTTCAATCTGGAAGCCGCCTTGGATTTTCTGCTTGAACAAGCCATATTTATAGCGGATACCATAGCCATCCAGCGGCAGGTCCAGTGTAGCAGCAGAATCTAAGAAGCACGCTGCCAAACGCCCTAAGCCGCCGTTGCCAAGCGCACAGTCTTCCACGGCTTCAAACTCATCCAGGGAAGCGCCAACTTCCTCCAGAAGTTCCCGCACCTCTTTGGTCATGCCAAGGCACAAAAGGTTGTTGTAAATCATGCGCCCCATCAGGAATTCTGCCGAAAAATAATATGCGTGACGCTGTTTTTGATGCTTTTCCGTGCTTTCCTGCCAGCGGTCAGCAATTTCTGCCATAATGGCTTTGGATACCGCCATATGCAGCTGTTCAGGCTTTGCCTTATCCGGCGTGGTGTGGTAATCACACTTGAGTTGGAACTTGATGTCTTCCATAATTTCTTGTTTGTTCAAAGTACTACTTCCTCTCTCTGTTTATGATATTACCCATTAAAAAAATACCCTGGGCAGGTTTTAAGCTGCCATTCAAATAATATAAAACGCATATGTCTTTTCATGCTTACAAATAGGATAGCATATTTGTTGCATTTTTGCAAGCGATACCGCATATTTTTTAACACATTGCACAATTCTGATTTTTACTATCCGCATTTTAAACGAAAGGATACTATCAAAAATATACAAGTTTATTGGTTTTACATGGCGTTTTCCTATGAAATCCGCTGTTAAAAAATTTTTTGTTCTTTCTTTTTGGTTATGAAAGGCTGGCAGTGTTTCCACAGGGCAGAAAAAAAGAAAATTCAGTACCGCCAGATTTCCGCCGCAAAATACGCATATAGCCTTGCTGCGCGGCAATGATTTGCCGCGCCAAGTACAGCCCCAATCCAACGCCTGGCTGCCCAGCGGCAGCTGGGGCACGGTAAAAGCGTTCAAAAACCTGTGCCTGTTCGGTTTCAGATAAGCCTATACCATTGTCAATCACACTAACCCGGCAATACATTTGGAAACAATCCGCATTAATGCGCACCTGCCCGCCTGCTGGCGTATATTTGATGGCATTATCCAGCAAGTTATCCAGCACTTCAGCTGTCCATTTTGCATCAAAGCAAGCGGTAAAGTCCTGTCCTGGGTCAAGCGCAAGCGTAATATTTTTTTTACTGGCTTTGGGCTGCCATGCCGCAGTGACTTCCTCTAACATCGGGCGTATTTGCCGTACCTGTGGGCTGGCCTGGATGATACCATTTTCCAGACGTGAAATTTTCACCAATGAATCAATAAGGAAATGCAGTTTTTCACCCTGGTGATTGATTTCGTGCGCCAGATCCTGCCCATCCGCAGGCAGTTCACATTCTTCCAGAAGCTGTGTATATAGAATAATGTTAGAAAGCGGCGTTTTGGTCTGATGGGAAATATCAGAAACCAGTTCTTTAATGCGGGACTGTTCCGCCGCAAGGCGCTGGCGGGACAACGCATTTGCCGCGACAAACCGGGCAAACTGCCCTTCGAGCCGTGACATATGGGTTTCATTCCAGCCGGTTTCCTGAAAATGCCCCTCCAGCACTTGCCGCAGCATATTTGATAAGCGGTGCATAGTATGCAGACTGTATGCCAGCAGCACCACACCAGCGACAAAGCAAAGAACCGCAAGCAGATTAAGCATTGGCATTCTCCCAACGATATCCTACGCCATAAACGGTTTGAATATACGCCTTGCCCAATTTTTGCCGCAGCCGCCGTACCGTAACTGACAGTGCATTTTCGTCAACATATTCGAGGCCATCTGTCCAAATGCGGTCAAGGAGGGTTTCCCGCGGCACAATGCGCCCACGGGCGCTAACCAGTGCATATAATAATTTTTGTTCAGAACGAGAAAGGGAAATTTGCTTACCATCGCGGGAAAAATCAGCATGAGCAAAATCAAATCGGAACCCATCGATTAAAAGAACATCTTCGCAGCCTGCGCGCCGCAAGGCAGCATCCACCCTTGCGCGCAGCACCGACAGCCGAAACGGTTTGGTAATATAATCATCCCCACCGGCACAAAACCCAGCGATTTCATCTTCTTCAGTATCATTTGCGGTCAAAAAGATAACCGGCATACGGCTTGTCAAACGCAGTTCTTTGCAAAGTGTCAAGCCATTGCCATCGGGCAAGCCGATATCGAGCAAAATCAAATCGGCAGGGCGTTCCAGCGCACGGCGCGCAGCGCCAAGCGTACCACAGATGGTAATATGCCGCCCTTCAGCGGCAATCGCACGTGCCACGCCTTTTGCCAACGCGGCATCATCTTCGACAAGCAATATCTCTGGCAATCCTCTCGCTCCTCTCTGTTGGGGCGTCCCGCCCCAAACCCTTGGGCAGGGCGCTGCCCTGCACCCGCGAGGGCTTCGCCCCTCGACCCCAGCAGGGCGCTGCCCTGCACCCGCGAGGGCTTCGCCCCTCGACCCCAGCAGGGCGC
>CAJUDU010000025.1:22817-27715 GCA_910584935.1 uncultured Butyricicoccus sp.
TGCCCTGCACCTGCGGGGGCTTCGCCCCTCGACCCCACGGCTTTTTGAAAAAAGCCGGCAAAAACTTCAATTTGCCGTATGCGTCCGCATACGGCAAATGAATTTACATAAAAGATATCATATTTAAAGGGAAAAATCAATCCTCTGACCGGATTCGTTCCACAATGCTTTGTTTTGCTGTCATTTGATAGGTCACAAACGGAATCAACAGCCCAAACGCAACAAATACAGGCAGCAAAATTAAAATCGGCAGGATTGTAAACCGATAAGTGAAGAACCAGAACACACTGTTCAGCCCATTTCCCGCAATCGGACCAAATACAAGCGTTAATAATGTGCTGAGCGCGATTGCCGCAAGCGCATAATATAAACCTTCCAGCATCAGCATTTTTTTAAGCTGTTTGCCGGTCATGCCAATTGCCTGTAAAATCGCAAATTCATGTTTGCGAGTGATAATGCCAGTTAAAATCGCGTTGATAAAGTTCAGCACGCCAACAAGACCAATAATAAAACTAAGTGCGCTGCCCATAACAAGGAACATCTGCCGGAATCCTTCAAAATCTTCCTGAACACTGCGTTTGCTTTCATAATCCAAAAGGGTCTGGATTTTATTTGTATATTCTTCAAGGAAGCTTTCCATCTTTTCAGTGGCAGCATCTTCAGTGTCAAATACATAAGTCATCACAGCATCTGTCCCGGTATCCTGTTTGAATTGTTCCGCACCAAGGATAAATTGATCCGCGCTATAATAACGATAATCCAGTGAACCTGGGATTGTAACCGTTGCAGCCACTTCATATTCCATATCGCGGTATTGTGTTGCACGCTGCCCAAAATTCCGTTCACTACCGCTTTCCAATAAAGCATCTACCTGTTCCGGTGGGATGATTTCACCGGTATCTGTGTAATAGTATTCCCAGGTATCGACATAACGAAGACGTACTTTATCGCCCACTTTTGCCCAATGCGTTTGCCAATGTGGGCTATTATAATCATCGGTCAGATAAACAGCAGCAATCGCATTGCGGGTTGGGTCAGATAAAGCGGAAATATCGCCTTCCAGCACATTCATTTTGGATAATGGGAAATCTTCCATACCATATATCATCGTACGGGTTTGCAGGTTGTTATTTTCATCCCGCTGACAGGCTGCAATCTTGGCATCTAAAATTTCTGGCGTATTCCATTTTGCCCATAGCTGACGGTAATAATCTTCTGTCACAAACTCCTGAATATCAGATACCTTCCCATAAATGCGCCCAGCATCTGTAATACCGCCTTGCGCGTTCACAGTGGCAATTGCCTCCTCTGGCAAAGCTTCATCTGTGCTCCGAAATCCAACGCCAGTCTGGAAATATGCGGCATCGCCAAGAATAAAATCTACCGCAGAATTGCGCAGTAAATATTTATCCATATCAAACCCACATGCAAAAGTATAGGTCATTTCCATCAGCACTACCGCAAGTGTCAGCGAAATGATGGTAATGCCTGTTTTTCCACGGCTGCGCCCAAGGTTTGCCCATGCCATTTTATGCAGTTTGGCACCATTTGCACGTTTTTTAGGCTTTTTGCGTCCTTTTGCACCTTCGGTATAACGTACCGCTTCCACCGGGGATACCCGCGATGCCATACGCCCAGGACGGCGGCAGGATATGCGTACTGTAATCAGTGAAAAAATTGTTGCTCCAATGAAAATAAACGGGTTAAATGATACAAAGGTGATTTTATAAGAAAGCTGCGCCATAATCACTGGCGTTAATTTGTTGCCGATTAAAAAGCCAAGGATTAACCCAATCGGAATACCTGCCAGCGAAAGGAAATATGCCTGCCGCCGGATCATATGCCGGATTTGTTTGCCCGTTGTGCCAATGGTTTTCAGCAGCCCATAAAACCGGATATCACTGCTGACTGAAATCTGAAATACATTGTAAATAATCAGATACCCTGTGAAAATAATCAGCAGCAACATCACCACAATCGCAATAACGGTTGTAATATCCATATTGGCGGAAAGCTGCGCGCCTGAATAACCCCAGTTGACGCCAATAGCAATATAATTAGGCGCCGTTTCATCGTCAGCCTGATAGCCACAGTTTGCCAAAACCTGGTGCATATCATCTCGGATATGCAGCGAACTTTTGAACATAACATTCAAATCCTGCCGCCCGGTCATGCTGTTTTCTCCACCAGTAGACAGCGCACATAATTCCTCTGTGGCGCTGCGCGGCAAAACAACATGAGAAGCTACAATGGCACTGTCATATTCCCACCATCCACTTAATGTAAAGGTTCGTTCCACCACAGATTTTTGTGCGGTATTGTCGTCGATTCCGATTGGAATCGTGAATTTTGCGCCGATTTTCGGCTCAATGCCAAGCAGCCCTAACACACGGGTATCGGTCATGGCTTCATCCGTACCTTCCCGCGGTAAACTGCCTTCTGTCGGCGTAATAAAAAAATGTTTTGCGCCAAGTTCATCCAAATGACTAATCTCAATATGGGCTTTATTAAACGGCGGCACCCGGTCTACCATGCCAACAAGCTTTCGGGAATAAGATTCCACAATTAGCGAATCTTTTTCTAACTCGGCAATCTGCGCGTCAGTCACATCCTTAAATGTGCCATGGTTATCCCCGCCTGCCTGCCGGAAGTTCTGCTGCTGGAAAGAATAGTTAATCGACGACGCAATGGTAAACAGCGATGTAAATAATATGGTCGTCAGCGCAATTGCCAACACCGCAATTGTATTGCGCAGCCGTGCCGCTTTCAGACTTTTGTCTGAAAGGCGACGGATACATTTTTTGTTTGCAACCCTGAACATTTTGCCGTCACCGCCTTACAATCTGCCCATCCTCAATGCGGACAATCCGTTGGGCAAGCTGGGCAATTTCTTCATTATGGGTAATCATAACAATTGTCTGCCCAAATTTTTCACTGCTGATTTTCATCAGGCTTAACACATCCTGGCTGGTATGGCTGTCCAAATTGCCAGTCGGCTCATCTGCCAAAATAATCGCGGGTTTGGTTGCCAACGCCCGTGCAATCGCGACCCGCTGCTGCTGCCCACCTGAAAGCTGGCTGGGCAAATTGTTTAGTTTGCTGCCCAACCCAAGGGTTTCAATAATTTGCTGCACATATCCCGCGTCAACGGTATTGCCATCCAGTTCAATCGGAAGTACGATATTTTCATAAACGCTGAGTACTGGAACCAGATTATATGCCTGGAACACAAAACCAATTTTCCGCCGCCTGAAAATGGTCAGTGCATCATCTTTGAGAGCAAAAATATCCCGCCCTTCTACCATCACTTTGCCGCTTGTCGGGCGGTCAAGCCCGCCAAGCATATGCAGTAGTGTGGATTTCCCTGAACCCGATGTGCCAATAATCGACACAAATTCCCCTTGCTGCACCGAAAAGCTGATGCCATCAAGCGCACGGACTTCGGTATCCCCTGCGCCATAATATTTGCGCAAGTCCTGAGTTTCTAAAATCTCCATATGATTGCCTCCAATCGTTTTTTCTGATTTTATGATAGCAAAGAAATCTTTCAGCAATCTTTCCGGCATCAATGTTTTTTTCACAGCCTCGCCCGCCTCAGCATAGCCTGCAAATAGAAGGAGGCGATGAAGCATGAAGAAAAGCATATCGCTGGCTGTGATTGGCGGCGACCTGCGGCAGGCGTGTTTAGCACAGCTTTTATGTGCGGATGGGCATCATGTAACGGTTTCCGCCCTTGACCGGCATACATTTACTGGCGGCATACAGCGTTCTGCAACACCTGGTTTTGGCATTTCAGAAGGTGTGCAGGCAGTCATCCTGCCTATGCCCGCAGAACGGGACGGCATTTTTTTGAACGCCCCGCTTTCCAATACGTCCCACCATATATCCGCTATCCTGGATGCGCTGCCTTCCGATATGTTAGTGCTTGCAGGCGCTGTGTCTAACGCCCTGCGCAGCCGTGCCGCACAAAACCATTTGCATTTGATTGATTATCTGACACGTGAAGAACTTGCCATCCGCAATGCCGTGCCAACGGCAGAAGGCGCAATCCAACTTGCCATGGAGGAAATGCCGATTACCCTGCATGGCTGCCATGCCCTTGTCATTGGCAATGGGCGCATTGGCAGTATCCTTGCTGCCAAACTATATGCCTTGGGCGCAAAAGTTTGGGTTTCTGCACGTTCCTCCCGCGATTTTGCACGGATTGAATCCGCAGGGCATATCCCGCTCCATACTGGTTCGCTTACAGGGCATCTTGCCAGCATGAATCTTGTCATCAATACCGTGCCTGCCCGTGTACTTAACATTGCGGAACTAACCGAATTGCCTGAAACCTGCCTGGTGCTTGACCTTGCCTCGAAACCCGGCGGGGCGGATGGTACAATTAGGCAGGCGCTGCAAAAGCAATGCTTTTGCAGCATGGGATTCCAAAGGGGCAATGCTCCTTTGGCGCCCGCCGCGTAGGCGCAGGGTGCGGGGCAGCGCCCCGCCAGGGCAAAAAATTTTTGCCCTGTGCAGTGAACATTTTGCCCGCCTCATTCGTGTTGCTTACAGAAAGGAGGCAATCACAGTGCATCAAAACTTACGCTCCGACGCATTTTTAACCCAGGCAATGGATACCTGCGGCGACAGCGTCTACCGCCTGGCGCTATGCCGGCTGGGTTCCCCTGCCGATGCGGAGGACATCTATCAAGAGGTATTCCTGCGGCTTTTACAGGATACCACCGAATTTCAGGACACCGAACACCTGAAAGCATGGCTCATCCGTGTCACCATCAGCCGGTGTAATGACTTGCGCCGTTCCGCCTGGTTTAAACGGACTGCCCCGCTGGAAGCCGCAGCCGATGCCGCCGCGCCTGCCCTTGGGGAATATGCGGAATTATGGCAGGCAGTTTATG
>CAJUDU010000026.1 GCA_910584935.1 uncultured Butyricicoccus sp.
TCCCCCTTGTCAACTCTTTTTTTCATTTTTCCGCATTTTTTTATCCGCCGGTAAAACCCACTTATTTTAGAGCACAGACAGGCGGCGTTCTCCCAGTTTATTTTACCCGCCGCCCCATAAATTTTGTTTCAATCACAACTGCCTGTACTGTCCCAGCGGTTGCGTTTGCCAGTGCCTGGTTTAATTCTTCCAGCCGCCCAGCTGGCTGTGCGGCAGTCAGTGTGACATCTGCGCCATACTCAATTTCTTCCACTGTGCAGTCCTGCGCAGCTAAAACCTGCTGTACAATCCCAGACAAGTTATAAGGGCACGCAATCAGCAGCACAGAAAACATACTCATTTGCTGTACACCAGCCGCCGCTACCGCAACCTGTGCGCCTTTTGTATAAGCGCGCACCAGTCCGCCTGTACCAAGTAAAATCCCGCCAAAATACCGTGTCACCACACAGCAAACATCCACCAAATTTTCATGGCGCAGCACTTCAAGGATTGGCATTCCTGCTGTGCCCTGCGGTTCGCCATCATCAGAATAGCGCATGATATTGCCTTCACGCAGGATATATGCCCAGCAATTATGTGTTGCATCCCAATATTTCTCACGCATTTCTTTAATTTTTGCCACAGCATCTTCTTGTGATTCCACGTGCCACAGTCTGCCAGTAAATTTGGAGCGTTTTTCTGCAAAAGCATCCTCACCATAGGGTTCAAACGGCACAAAATAATCTTTTCCCATTTTATCACGGTTCCTCAGCTGCATATTTTTGCATTCTGCCACAGATTTTATCATCCATAATTGCTTCTACAAGTGTTCCCTCGCCAACATATTCTACAGAAAGCACTTGTGCTTCCCGATGCAGTATATCCAGTGCCGCGCCATCATGATATGGGATAAGCAAACGCATTTGATGTTTACCGCGCCCAAGTGTTTTTTCGATTGCTGCCAGCAGTTCTGCTTCACCTTGTCCAGTTTTGGCGGAAAAGAGCACACCGCCCGCTGGTAAATGCGGGATTGTTTCACACCGGTCAACTTTATTATAGACCACAACACGCGGGATTTCCTGCGCGCCCAACTGGCTGATAACCTTTTCCACAGTTTGTGCGTGCAGCAGCCAATCCGGGTCAGAAATATCCACAATATGAAGCAGCAAATCTGCATAAACAAGTTCTTCCAGTGTTGCTTTAAAGGCAGACACCAGATGATGCGGCAATTTCCGGATAAACCCAACTGTATCGCTCAGCAAAATTTCCTGCGTATCAGAAATTCGTTTTTTACGGGTTGTTGGGTCAAGCGTATCAAACAGCCGGTTATTTGCTTCAATCCCGGCATCGGTCAGCAAGTTCATCAGCGTGGACTTGCCCGCATTGGTATAGCCGACGATTGCCACCAGCGGCATTTCTGTTTTTTTGCGCTGCCGCCGCTGTACGGCGCGCACTTGCCGCACCTGTTCCAAATCGGTGCGCAGCCGGTCAATCCGGCGGCGGATATGCCGCCTATCGCTTTCCAATTTGGATTCACCGGGGCCGCGTGTGCCAATCCCGCCGCCCAAACGGCTCATACTTTTGCCCAATCCGGATAAACGCGGCAAAATATACTGATACTGTGCAAGTTCCACTTGCAGTTTACCTTCACCCGTACGGGCGCGCTGTGCAAAAATATCCAGTATTAACGCAGAACGGTCAAGTACGGTTTTGCCGGTCAGTTCCTCAAGATTTGCCAGTTGTGATGGGGATAAATCATTATCAAAGATAATCAAATCAGCTTCATTTGCTTCTGCCAGTTGTTTGATTTCTTCTGCTTTGCCTTCGCCAATAAACGTCCGCACATCTGGTGCGGGGCGGTTTTGCAGTGCCATGCCAACACATTCGCCGCCAGCAGTTTCCAATAGTGCTTCCAGTTCTGCCATCGTGCGTTCATCGGAATTTTCCTCCGCGCTAAATGAAAAGCAGGACAGCCCTGCCAGCACAGCTTTTTCTATTTTTTTAGATTGGTATTCTGTTTCCAAATCACAGCACATCCTTTCTGTTTTATCATAAAACCAGTTATTTTAATTTGTTGTTCATGTGTTGTTCAAATATACATACGCCCTGCATGATATAATAGATTTACCCGAAAAAAGGAGTGGTTCCACATGAAAAAACAACTGATTTCCATCCTTCTGGCTGGTGTCCTTGGGCTGGGCACAGCACCGCCCGCATTTGCCGCACAAACTGCCGATGTGATATCAACTGATGCGATTGCTGCCCGCCGTGCTGATTTAGCCACACTATCCACCACATTAGCACTTGTACACCCTAATATCTATGCCAATACGCCCAAATCGGTTTTTGATGCCAAGCGTGCAGAAATTGAAAACCGATTGCCCGAATTAAGCAATTTTGATTTTGCCATTGCGCTTTCGGAATATGTCGCGCTTGTTGGGGATTCGCATACTGGGGCGCACATCGGCAATCTCGCCGGGAGTCTTCATTTTCTGCCATTTGCACCATCTTATTATAACGGGGAATGGATTCTTTCCGCTCTTTCGGCGGAACACCGCGACTGTTTAGGTGGGGCATTGCTTGCCATCAATGATATCCCAATCAGTGAAGTGCAATCCCGCATTTCAGCAATGATTGGGGCAGATAACGAGGTTTATGCGCGCAGGCAACTCGGGTCATTATTATATGTTTATGAGGTGCTGCATTATTACGGCATTGCAAATTCGCCTGAAGAAATCACATTAACCGTGCGTTTGCAAGATAATACCACCCAACATATTTCCATGCCGGCGCGTCTTTCCGCAGAAATCCAGCAATTGCCTACCGTTTCTTTAAATGAACAAGTTACAGCACTTGCGCCCACTGCCGCAGACCGTTCCAAACTATATTTTATGAAGCCGCTGGACGACCGCACCATTTATATCCAGTATAATGCCTGCCAGGAAGATGAATCTTTACCCATGGAAACCTTTGCCGGGCAAATAGAAACCGCCATCCGACAAAATGGATATAACCGTGCCATTGTTGACCTGCGCAACAATGGCGGCGGTTCAGACGGTGTTTTCATCCCGCTCCTTCATTTGCTTGAGGAAAAACACGAGCAAGATGGCATGGCATTTTACACCTTAATTGGTGAAGCAACATTTTCTTCTGCACTAATCAATGCAGTGGAACTGAAAAATGCAGGTGCAACACTGGTTGGCACGCCAACAGGCGGCAGTGTTGACCATTTTGGCGCGGTATCCAGTTTCACTTTGCCAAATACGGGCATTGTGATTGGGCATTCGACCAAATTCATTGATTTAGGTGAATTACTGCCTGCAGCCCAAGCCTATGGCGTAGAATCTTTGCCGCCGGATATTTCTGTTACCCAAACGCTGGAAGATTCCCTGACCGGCAATGATACCGCGGTTAATATCATTTTATCCCGTACAAATGACGTCACACAGCCTCAGCCATCGCTGACACGAGCAGCGCTTGCCACTGCCCTTGGCAGGGCATATGCTGCCGAAACTGGTTCTCAGATTGCTCTTGGGCAATCTCCTTTCCCGGATGTATCCATGTTTACATATTCCGCACCATATATCATTTGGGCACAGCAAAATAACATTATGTGTGGGGAAAGCACAGGATATTTTGCCCCAAACCGTGCTGTTACCCGTCAAGAACTGGCGTGTGTTTTAGCCCGTTACTTAACGTTTCGCGGCAAAGGGCTGGCAAGTCAGCCGGCTTCCTTGTTGGATGCTGCTTCCATATCGCCTTGGGCGGCAGATTCCGTCCATGCCATGGCGGGCGCAGGCATTCTCCCGCTGATAAACGGTAGTTTCCTGCCGAATTATGCCGTATCCCGTGCTGAATGGGCAGAAATTCTTCCAAAACTTTCTTTCTAACCTTGGCTTTGCAGATGGGAGGGGGTTTTGCCCCTCCCATTTTTCCGCCGCAAAGCGGCATAAAAACACAAAAAACCATCGAAAACCGAAACAGCGGCATTCGATGGTTTTCCATTACTTGTCCAGATTGAAACGCCTTTTGAAGCGATCTACACGTCCGCCGGTATCAACCAGCTTCTGCTTACCGGTGAAGAACGGGTGACACTTTGAGCAAACGTCAACACGGATGTTTTCCCGTGTGGAACCCGTTTCAATGACGTTGCCACAAGCACAGCGAATTGTCGTCTGCTGATATTTAGGATGGATCCCCTGCTTCATATTGTTTCACCTCTTTCCGGTTTGAAGATTACAGTCGTATGGTTATAATACCATAACCCGCGCTGCAATGCAAGTCTTTTTTTTAGATCCAATGGTAGTAACGGCAGGCGTCCCAAATGCCATTGTCATCACAATTGCCTGTCACATAATCAGCCGCTGCCTTTAGAGCAGGGCACGCATTGCCCATTGCAATTGAAACCCATGTTTTATCAAACATTTTGATATCATTTTCGCCATCGCCAAATACAACTACATCTTCACATGGCGCTTGGAGTCTTTGCATTAGCTGGCGGATGCCAGCCGCTTTATCTACCGGTTCAATAAACATCTGGTGCGGCTGAAACCGCACCACAGGCAAGCCATAAAAGCAGATTTCCGTTTCTTCCTCTTGTGTGCAGGCAATGAATACCTTATAAATCTCCGGATATTGGTTTATATCCAAATTAGGCTGAACAGTGGTTGTAAAATAGCTGTCCCCTGCAATATCGACAAATCTTTGACAGTTTGCCACACGGGTTGCATCATTTTCCACATTCACCGCCCAAGGGATATTTTTGCTTTCCAGTTCCTTTGCAAGTTGTACACACGCGCTATGGTTTAGCCCTTTCCGAAAAATCAGCTTACCATCCACGGAAAGGCTATGCCCGCCATCGGCAACCACCGCTTGGAACCCATATTTTTGTGCGAATCGGGTTGCGTCTGCCTCCAGCCGCCCGGTTGCAATTGCGGTAAAATGCCCTGCGGCGCGGAGCTGCCGCAGGCACGCTACCGTACCTGCTGGCAGCACCAGTGAATGGTCTGGCGCAAGTGTCCCATCAATATCAAAGAAAAAATACCGTTTCCGCATGATTTTCACACTTGTTTTTCAAAGATCAGGTCAATGGCTTTGACGCCGCCATTACCAGTAAATTCCGTTGGCACATAGCCAATATACCGCCAGCCCCGCGCAGCGTGTTCATCAATAATCGCCCGATGGCTGCATTCCTGATTATTCATCCAAAACCCACCGCCTGTGCGAATGGTTACATATTCATATTGATACTGCATCAGCAAAGTTTAAAACCGGCAGGAATTTTATCATCCAGCATCAGCAAATGAAGCTGTTCGCCATCCTCGGTTTCACGCACCGCGGAAATAATCATACCATTGGATTCATGCCCCATCATTTTGCGGGGCGGCAGATTTGTGCAGGCAACCACTGTTTTACCAACAAGATCCTCCGCCTTATAATATTTTGCAATGCCGGAAAGGATTTGGCGCGGCGTACCGCTACCATCATCAAGCTGGAACATCAGCAGTTTTTCACTCTTTGACACATTTTCGCAGGACTGCACTTTACACACGGTCATTTCAACCTTTGCAAACTCGTCAATGGAAATACAGCCTTCTGGGATTTCCGCTTTTTTCTTTTCCTTTTTTGCGGATTTTTCTGCTTTTTTTGCTTCCTTTTGGGCTTTCTTTTCAGCTTCCGGATCTATGCCGGTAATTTCAGCGAGTTTTTTCGGGATATTGAGCCGGCTGAACAGGATTTCCCCTTTGCCGATTTCATGTCCCGGCTGAATGCCGCCAAACTGAGCAAGCGATTCCACGCCTTTATTTTCAAGCTGCATCTGTGCAAAAATCTTATCTGATGTATCCGGCAGATATGGTTTCAGCATTACCGCCGCAAACCGGATTGCTTCCAGCAAGTTATAAAGCACGGTGCCAAGTCTTGCGTGCTTGCTTTCATCTTTTGCCAGCAGCCAAGGGGTCGTTTCATCAATATATTTGTTGGAACGGCGCAGCAGTGTAAAAATTTCATCAATTGCATCCGCAACGTGCAGCCCATCCATTTTGGCTTCGACCTTTGCGGGCAATGCAAGCGCCATTTCCTTCAGTTCCTTGTCCAGTTCTTCCGGCGTATCAGGCGCCATCACCTTGCCGCCAAAATACTGATGGGTCATGGCAATGGTGCGGTTGACCAGGTTGCCCAGCACATTGGCAAGATCTGTGTTAATGCGTTCCATCAACATTTCATAAGTCATGATACCATCATTTGCAAACGGCATTTCATGCAGCACATAATACCGCACAGCATCCACGCCAAACCAGTTCACCAAATCATCGGCATAAATCACATTGCCAGCAGATTTAGACATTTTGCCATCGCCGACCAACAACCACGGATGCCCAAAAACTTGTTTTGGCAATTCCTCACCAAGCGCCATCAAGAAAATCGGCCAATAAATTGTATGGAACCGGATAATATCCTTGCCGATTAAATGCACATCAGCGGGCCAGAATTTCTGATAATGCGCATCATGATTGCCCTCCGGGTCATAGCCGCAGAAAGTGATATAATTGGTCAGTGCGTCCAGCCAGACATAAACCACATGTTTGCTGTCAAAATCAACCGGGATACCCCAATCAAATGAGGTACGGGACACACACAAATCCTGTAAGCCAGGTTTCAGGAAATTGTTGACCATTTCATTTTTACGGGACTCTGGCTGGATAAATTCCGGATGCGCTTCAATATGCTGCATCAAACGGTCAGCGTATTTACTCATTTTAAAGAAATAAGCTTCTTCTTCGGCTTCTACAACCGGGCGACCGCAATCCGGGCAGCAGCCATCTTTTAACTGGCTGTCTGTCCAAAATGACTCGCAAGGCTTGCAGTATTTGCCTTTATAAGCGCCTTTATAAATATCACCTTGGTCATACAGCTTTTTGAAAATCTGCTGTACCTTTTTCTCGTGCATGGGGTCAGTTGTACGGACAAAGCGGTCATATGTGGTATTCATCAGATCCCAAATCCGGCGCACTTCCCCAGCGACCCGGTCAACATGTGCCTGTGGGCTGATGCCTTCGCTTTCAGCTTTTTCCTGGATTTTCTGTCCATGTTCATCAGTGCCGGTTTGGAAATAGACTTCAAATCCGGTCATGCGTTTATAACGGGCAATTGCGTCCGCCAGGATAATTTCGTAGGTATTACCAATATGCGGTTTTGCCGACGTATATGCAATCGCTGTGGATATATAATATGGTTTTTTCTCCATAAAAAACATTTCTCCTTCCGTCTGAAAAGCCTGTGCCCCGTAGGGCGTATGGCTTTTATTTTTGCTGTTACCTTTTTATCATATCCGAAAACCGGCATGAAATCAAGCAGGTTTCTCGTATTTCATGCAAATTCACCGCATGATATCACTCATACCCCATCAATTTTACCCAAGCTGCTCCGCAAAATGCGAAGCAATTCTCATGCCTTTGAAAAAAATCCGTAAAAACGTATAAAAATACTTGAAAATTATCATCCACAGGACTAAAATAACAAGTAGATTTTGAATAAATAATTGATTAGGAAAGAGTGACCTTACCATGTTAAACATCAAATATGAACTGACAACCGAGAAAAAGCCAAAACCAGATGAAAATAATCTTGGCTTTGGTATTCATTATACTGACCATATGCTTGTCATTGACCATACTGAAGGCATTGGCTGGCATGACGCACGCATTGTGCCTTATGCGCCGTTTTCCATTGACCCGGCTGCTATGGTGCTGCATTATGCCATGGAATCCTTTGAAGGCTTAAAAGCTTACCGCACACCAAATGGTTCCATCCAGCTTTTCCGCCCAGAAAAGAATGCGCAGCGTATGATTAACACCAATAAGCGTATGTGCCTGCCCGCGCTGCCGGTAGAAGATTTTGTACAAGCTGTCAAAGCGATTGTCGAAACCGAAAAGGATTGGGTACCGCACGCAGAAGGCACCAGCTTATATATCCGTCCATTTGTTATTGCAACCGAACCACATTTAGGCGTGCGCACTTCCAAAACCCATCAATTTATCATCATTTGTTCCCCTGTTGGCGCTTATTATTCCACAGGCATCAACCCGGTTAAGATTTTTGTTGAGGATGAATATACCCGTGCCTGCCCTGGCGGCACAGGCTTCACCAAATGCGGCGGCAACTATGCGGCATCACTGGTATCCCAGGTAAAGGCCCATGATTTAGGGTATGAGCAAACCTTATGGCTGGATGGTGTAGAACACAAATATGTTGAAGAAGTTGGTTCTATGAACTGTTTCTTTAAGATTGATGGCACTGTTTATACCGCGCCATGTGTTGGCACAGTTTTGCCGGGCGTTACCCGTATGAGCTGCATTGAACTGCTGCAAAAATGGGGCATTCCGGTTTCTGAAAACCGCCTGCCGATTGCAGATGTGATTCAGGCATCCAAAGACGGCAAACTGGAAGAAGTTTTTGGCACAGGTACAGCGGCTGTTATTTCCCCAGTTGGCGAACTGCGTTATGAAAATGAAGTTGCCCATATTAATAATGGGGAAATTGGCGAACTGACCCACCGCCTGTATGATACCCTGACTGGTATCCAGTGGGGGCGTATCCCAGATGATATGGATTGGATTACCAAGGTTTGCGACTAAAACCAAATCCCTGAATGCCAAAAGGCAGCATAGCAAAAAGTATAGCTATGCTGCTTTTTTCATGTGTAAAATGCGTTTATTTGTTGAGAAAATAAAGCCCAATCAAACAAACTACAACGCCAATGATTTTATTCATTGTCACCGCTTCATGATACAGCAACGCGCCAACCATAAGCAATGCCAGCGCAAGGAATGCACTTTGCACAATGGATGCGGTGCTGACTGGCCAGCCGACTTTATACGCATAAATGAACCCAACTTCCAGCCCGACAACTGAAATACCCAGCAGCGCAGGTGCGGCATTCATTTTGCTATATTCCTGCAATAAATTTGCATCTTTATTCACAGCAAAGAATAAGATTGCGGAACAAACCGCGCCCACCAGATAAGTAACCACCATAGACGCCATCGCGTCCATATCTGTTGGGACAGATTTGGCACAAATCTGATAAACGACATTAGAAAGCACAATCAGTGCAATTGGCCAAATATATGACACAAAGAAAACCCCTTTCAAACGAAAAACAGCCAGGTATTTTTAGCCTGGCTGCGGTAGGTGCTCACCCGTTGTATTCTGTTATATTTTATGATACCACCAAAAGAAACCTGCCGTCAATCTTCGTCAAAAAATTTCTGCAATTTCTCTGCAAACTGTCCAATATGCAGCCCATCGACAAAAGAATGGTGTGCCTGTATAGATACTGGCATCAAAAGTCTGCCATCCACAAAACGGTAACGGAATGCTTCAATTTGATTGGCGCACTGACAAACGCATATACCATAGCCATGGTAAAGGAAAGTCCTTTTTGCTTTATTTTTTGTTTATATTTTGTGATATCAGCTTCAAATATCACACAAAATGCCGGTTCGATGCAGTCACGGAAAACCATGCAGTGCATTGCCCTTTCCCAGCCCTGCCTATCAATGACCCGATATGTATTTGCCATATGGAATTTCCCCCCTTTATTCAGATGAAAACGGCAGCAATAATGCCAGTTTCTTACCGCAAAGCACGCCAAATATACAGAAAACCACGCTAATCATCATATAAATCCCACCTTGCGCATATAATCTATGTTCCAGCAGGGTATATGTTTCCAATGAAAAAGTAGAAAATGTAGTAAACCCGCCGCAAACACCAGTTTTCCAAAACAAAATCATATTTTGCGAAACACCATTTTTTTCGGCAGCAATGCCAGTGATAAAACCGATAAGCATTGCGCCAACGAGATTGGTAAAAAGCGTAAGCCACGGAAATGTACTTTTCACTGGAATAAGACTGACTGCATATCTTGTCATTGCGCCAATTGCGCCGCCCAAAGCAACCCAGAAAAAGCCCATTTTTTATGACATTCCTTTCCGGCAATGACAACAGCGGCACGACCTTTGTACAAGCCGTGCCGCATTTGCCTGCTGATACATTAATAATTATTTCACAATTGCGCCCTGGTCAGCCGATGTGACGAGGCGGGAATAACGATAAAGCCAACCAGTTTTCACATTGGGTTCACGCGGCACATAAGCAGCGCGGCGGGCTTCCAATTCCGCGTCAGAAAGTTTGACATCAACTTTGCTGTTGGGAATATCAATCGCGATGATATCACCTTCTTGCACCAGCCCAATTTCGCCGCCGGAAGCAGCTTCCGGGGAAACATGGCCAATAGAAGCACCACGGGATGCGCCAGAGAACCGCCCATCAGTGATCAGTGCAACATCTTTATCCAGTTTCATGCCAGCCAGCGCAGAAGTTGGGTTCAGCATTTCGCGCATACCAGGACCGCCCTTCGGACCTTCATAACGGATAATAACCACATCACCTTTGACAATTTTGCCGTTATAAATGGCGTCGATTGCATCTTCTTCACAGTCAAACACACGGGCAGGGCCTTCATGCACCATCATTTCGGGAGCAACAGCACTACGCTTGACAACACAGCCATTTTTCGCAATATTGCCCCACAGCACAGCAATGCCGCCGGTTTCGGAATAGGGCTGTTCGAGCGGGCGAATGACTTCCGGATTGCGGTTGACGACACCTTCAAGGTTTTCGCCAACTGTTTTACCCGTACAGGTCATCAGACCAAGATCAAGGAAGCCCCGTTTGGTCAGTTCCTTCATGATTGCGGGCACGCCGCCAGCGGCATAAAGCTGTTCGATATGGTGCGGACCAGCGGGCGCAAGGTGACAGATATTTGGCACCTGTGCGGATAATTCGTTGAGGGTTTCGAGTTTGAGCGGGACTTCTGCTTCATTTGCGATTGCCAGCAAATGCAAAACCGAGTTGGTCGAGCAGCCAATCGCCATTTCACAGCAAAGCGCATTGCGGAACGCCTGCGGCGTTAAGATATCACGCGGTTTAATGTCTTTTTCGACAAGCTCCATAATTTTCATACCCGCGTGTTTGGCAATATGGATACGCGCCGCAGTAACCGCAGGTGTTGTGCCATTGCCGGGCAATGCCATGCCAATGGCTTCAGACAAACAGTTCATTGAATTTGCGGTATACATTCCAGCGCAAGAGCCGCAGCCTGGGCAGGAATTGCATTCAGCTTCATAGAATGTTGCCTCATCCATAATACCAGCTTTATAAGCGCCTACGGCCTCAAATGTTTTGGAAAGGGAAACTTCCTCACCGCCGAAATGTCCCGCCATCATCGGCCCGCCAGAAACCAAGATAGATGGAATATTGAGGCGTGCGGCAGCCATCAGCATACCGGGGACGATTTTATCACAGTTTGGGATTAAGACAAGCCCATCGAGCTGATGCGCCTGCGCAAGGGTTTCCACGCTGTCGGCAATGAGTTCACGAGACGCAAGAGAATATTTCATGCCGATATGCCCCATTGCGATGCCATCACAAACGCCAATTGCAGGCACCAGCACAGGGGTGCCACCTGCCATCCGGACGCCAGCTTTCACCGCGTCAGCGATTTTATCAAGGTTAATGTGACCGGGGATAATTTCGGAATAAGCGGAAACAACACCGATAATTGGGCGGTTCATTTCCTCATCGGTCAGCCCACAGGCACGCAATAGCGAACGGTTTGGCATACGTTCTGCCCCAGCAGTAATATTGTCACTTCTTCTAGGCATAGTAAAAGCAATCCTCCTGATATGGTATTAAAAAAAGCTTACAAAAGGTAACCATTTTTCTTTGTCCACACAATATGGATGGACAAAGAAAAACAGGGGGAAGGCGCAAGCCTTCCCCGCCTTTCAAGGTAAAATGCAATGAATTATTTTTGTATTTTCAGCCCACGGTCTGCGCACAGTGCTTCAAGGGAACGATCCCATTTTGCTTCGCCTTCTTTAGAGAAGTAGCAGCCGGGCAAGCCGCCTTCTTTATCGCGGTGATGGGCAACACACTCACAGCATTTTCCATGGCGCGGGCAATCCACCGTACACGGGCAATAAGTAACATTTGCACAAGCCATTTTCATTGTTCCTCCTAATCAATCCCTGCGCGGGGAGCGGTCCTATGCGGACAGCACCAGAGGGATTCATCCCTCTGGACTCCCATCCTTGAATGCCACACTGTGGCATTCAAGGATATCATTATTTTGGGGGGTATGCCTTAATTCCGCCGCTTCGCGGCAACAAAGTGAAGTTTCTTTTGCCTGTTTCAGCTTTCCACCGCTGTCGCGGAGAACGGCATCGCCGCTTCGCGGCGAAAAAGTGAAGTTTCTTTTGCCTGTTTCAGCTTTCCACCGCTGTCGCGGAGAACGGCATCGCCGCTTCGCGGCGAAAAAGTGAAGTTTCTTTTGCCTGTTTCAGCTTTCCACCGCTGTCGCGGAGAACGGCATCGCCGCTTCGCGGCGAAAAAGTGAAGTTTCTTTTGCCTACTTTTCTTTACAAAGAAAAGTAGGTTATTTTTTGAGCCAGCTCATCAGACCGCGCAGACGCTTGCCGGTTTCTTCGAGTTCGCTTTCTGCTTCAACCTGACGGGTTGCCAAGAAACGTGCGCGACCGCCTGCACGGTTTTCCTGAATCCATTCAGATGCAAATGTACCGTCCTGGATTTCGCGCAGGATTTTTTTCATTTCCTTGCGGGTTTCTTCAGTGATAATGCGCTTGCCTGTGCGGTAATCGCCATATTCTGCGGTGTCAGAAATGGAATAACGCATTTTTGCAAAGCCGCCTTCGTTAATCAGGTCAACAATCAGCTTCATTTCATGCACACATTCAAAATATGCGTTTTCTGGTGCATAACCAGCTTCTACGAGGGTTTCAAAGCCTGCTTTCATCAGTTCACATACACCGCCACACAATACAGCCTGTTCGCCGAACAGGTCGGTTTCAGTTTCTGCGCGGAAAGTGGATTCCAGAATACCAGCACGGCCGCCGCCAATACCGGAAGCATATGCCAGTGCAATATCCATTGCCTTGCCGGAAGCATCCTGATGTACACAAACCAGATCCGGTACGCCAGCGCCTGCAAGGTACTGGGAACGTACAGTATGACCAGGGCCTTTTGGTGCAATCATGATAACATCCACGTCAGCAGGTGGGATAATCTGCTTGAAATGAATGTTAAAACCATGCGCAAATGCCAGTACATTGCCCGGTTTCAGGTTGGGTGCAACAACATCCTTATAGATATCTGCCTGCTTTTCGTCCGGCACCAGCATCATAACAATATCGCCAGCCGCTGCGGCTTCCGCTGGGGTCATAACGGTCAAGCCGTAATCCTTTGCCTTCTTTTCATGCTTGGAGCCTGGGCGCAAGCCAACAACGACATTCACACCAGAATCTTTCAGGTTCATTGCATGGGCATGACCCTGGGAACCAAAGCCAAGGATTGCTACAGTCTTGCCGTCCAGCAGGGACAGGTTGCAGTCGGAATCATAGTACATCTTTACCATTTTTGTTTTCCTCCTAAAATATATTAGAATGGGTTTTATATAAAGTGAATTTTATATAACAAAGTAAATAGCGTTACCGCATCATTGCCGTTACGCCGGAACGGCACATTTCAGTCACTTCAAAGTTGGAAATGACTGAAAGGAATGCGTCAATGCGGCTTGGCACTTCGGTCAGTTCCACAATAATAGCGCTATGATTGGATTCCACAATATTGGCATTATAAACTTCAGCCACTTCGCGGATGCTATCACGCACATCAGCTGTTTCCGCCAACACTTTGACAAATACCAGTTCACGGCAATAACAGTCATCTTCCCACAGGTGTTCCACCCAAAGGGCTTCTTCCAGTTTGGAAACCTGCTTGATAATTTGTTCCAGTGTTGCTTCATCCCCTGTAACGATAATGGACATACGGGAAATGGTCGGGTCAGTGGTTGCAGATACGGTCAAAGAATCAATGTTAAACCCACGGCGCCCAAACAAACTTGCAACACGTGCCAGCACACCGGCATTATTCTTTACCATGACAGACAGGATATATTTTTGCATAATCAGGGTGTACCTCCTTTAATCAATGACAAAGTTGCGGACAGATTTTCCTGGGGGCACCATTGGCAATACACGTTCATCCGCGCCAATGACACAGTCAATAATAGTTGGGCCTTGATGCTTCAAAGCTTTTTCAAATGCTTTGCGGAAGTCTGCCAAATCGGTACAACGTGCGCCATGTGCGCCAAAGGCTTCTGCTAGTTTCACATAATCGGTTTTGCGATGCGGGTCAGTTGCGGAATAGCGTTTGCCATAAAACATGGTCTGCCATTGACGCACCATACCAAGCACGCCATTATTCATGAGTACAGTAATAACCGGCAGGTCATTCGAAACTGTTGTACAAAGTTCATTTAAGTTCATATGGAAAGAACCATCGCCAGTGACATGGATTACTTTTTTATCCGGGCAGCCCATCTGCGCACCAATGGCAGCGCCATAGCCAAAACCCATTGTGCCCAATCCGCCAGAGGTCAGGAACTGCCGTGGATGATTGCGGCGGCAATATTGTGCAGCCCACATCTGATGCTGCCCAACATCGGTAACAATCAATGCGTCATCGCCTGCAAGTTCAGCAATAATGCCCATAATCTGATGGGGCAGCAAAATACTGTCGTTATCTTTGGGACGGTAATCCATGCGGGCTTGCCAGTCGGCAATTTCAGCACGCCATTCCGCGTGTTTGTGTTCTTCGACATATGGCATGACTGCTTCCAAAAACGTTTTCGCGTCTGAAACAATTGAATCATCAGTTGCCATATTTTTATTGATTTCTGCGGCGTCAATATCAATATGGATGACCTTTGCCTGTGGGGCAAAGGAATTAGGGTCAGTAGCAACCCGGTCAGAGAACCGTGCGCCAATGGCAAGCACCAAATCCGCCCGGTCAATCGCAAACCCTGCGGAAACCTTGCCGTGCATCCCAACCATACCAAGATACAAAGGATTTTCGGTGCTGAGTGAACCAATTGCCATCATCGTGCCGGAAGCCGGGATATCTGCTTTGCGCATCAGCGCGGCAAGCTGCTCGCCAGCACCCGAAATTGCAACGCCGCCGCCAAAATAGATAACTGGGCGTTTTGCGGTATTGATTGCCTTTGCAACCCGCCGCAGTTCGGTTTCGGTTAAATCATAATGGGTGCTGGTATCCACCAACGGTTTGTTTTCAAATTCGCATTCATTTGCGGTAACATCTTTTGGGATATCAACCAGCACCGGCCCAGGGCGCCCAGTCTGCGCAATACGGAACGCATCGCGCAAGGTGTCAGCAAGTTCCTCTACATGGCGAACCACAAAATTATGTTTGGTAATCGGCATGGTAATGCCTGCAATGTACACTTCCTGGAATGAATCCTTGCCAATCAAGCTGGTGCCAACATTGGCTGTAATCGCAACCATTGGGATGGAATCCATATATGCGGTTGCAATGCCAGTAACAAGGTTTGTTGCACCCGGACCGGAGGTTGCCAGGCAAACGCCAGTTTTACCGGTTGCACGGGCATAGCCATCCGCCGCATGGGACGCACCTTGTTCATGGGCAGTTAAAATATGATGGATACGGTCACTGTTCAAATATAAAGCGTCATAAATATTCAGGATTGCACCGCCGGGATAACCAAAAACGGTGTCAACACCCTGTTCAACTAAAACTTCAACCAAAATCTGTGAGCCATTTATTTTCATGATTTCAAACCCTCACTTCACACAAATAATTACATTTACAGTGGGAGGCAAACCCTCCCAAGCGGGAAAAAGAAAAAGCCCTTGTCCCCTTCTTTAAGAGACAAAGACTTCAAAAGCTCTGCGGTACCACTCTTATTGCTATGCCAGGCATAGCCACTCTGTGGGCATCTTTCCGGAAAGATGCCGAACCGTATAACGGCGGTCAGCCCGTCTGCCCCTAACAATGGGGAAACCTTTGCTTCAAGGCAGCTGTTCGCGGGTGACGTTCACTTATTCTGCCCTGCTGCCTTCCACCAAATGGCAAGCTCTCTGAAAGGGGGATGGATAAGCTACTTTCCCGGTCATCACATTAAAATTTCTGTAATTGCTTTTTATTATAAAAGCCCTGTGGGCAAATGTCAACCACTTCTTTTATTTTTCATAAATCCAGTATAAAACCAGCGCATAAAATCCCCCATTCCGGTCATTCTAACCAATATTGCATTTCAAACGGAGCGATTTTATATGTCAATTTCCTTTTTACGCACCTTTATCCTTTATATCATGATTATTGCCGCGCTGCGGCTGATGGGCAAACGGCAAATCGGCGAACTGGAACCCAGTGAACTGGTTGTCACGATTTTGATTTCTGAGCTGGCAGCAATCCCTATGCAGGATGTTACTGTCCCATTATTTGCCGGAATTATTCCGGTTGCGACGCTGATTTCCATTGAAATCCTGATTTCTTTTTTCTGCTTAAAAAGCCGGCGGCTGCGCCGCCTGTTCAATGGGCGGTCTGCTGTGATTATCCGTTCCGGCAAACTCGATCCCAAAAAAATGCGGGATTTACGCCTGACAACTGACGAAGTGATGGAATCCCTGCGGCAAAACAATATTGCTTCCCCTGCGGATGTCAAATATGCCGCGATTGAACCAAGCGGACAGCTTTCCTATGTCTTAAAACCACAAAAACAGCCAGTCACTGCGGAAATGCTGAATCTTTCCCCATCAGATGCGGGGTTGCCACTCATTGTGGTGAGTGATGGCAAACCTGTGCTAGGCAATCTCCGACAGCTTAACCTGGAAGTTTCTGATATTGAAAAGCGGATTAAAAAAGCTAAAATCCCTTCAGTTTCAGATGTATTTTTAATGACACTGGATGATTGCGGCAATATGTTCATCCAGCGGAAAGGAGGATAACCATGAAACGTGTAATAACCTCTGTGGCATTGCTTGCTATTGTTGCCATCGCGTGTTTTTGTTCTTTCCGTTATATCAGCCGTACAACTGAAATCCTCGACCAAATGACAGAAACAGTATTCCGGCAGACGGAAGCTGGGCAGTTTGAAGCTGCACAGCAGGCGATGGAACAAAGCTATACCACATGGCGCATCCGGCGTCGCGTATTGAGCGCACTTGTCCGGCACAATGAACTCGATGACATTGACCGGCTCTACCAGCGCACCCGGCAGGCATTAAATAACAGCGACCAGGATGAATCCTTATTACAACTGCGGGAACTACGGGCAATGCTGCGTTATCTGCCTGAAATGGAAAAGCCAACGTATTCCAATATCCTGTAAGCCTGGTTATGCGGAAATGCCAAACAAGGTTTTTCCATTTTCCGTTGTTTGCCGAATCACTTGTTCCAGTGGCAGCCCTTTGATTTCGGCAATGGCTTCCGCCATGCGGTAAACATACAATGACGAATTTCGTTTGCCGCGGAACGGTTCCGGCGCCATATAAGGCGCATCAGTTTCAATCATCAGGCGGTCAAGCGGTACAGCTCGTACCACTTCTGCCGCCTTTTTTGCATTTTTATAGGTAATAACCCCAGTAAACGATAAATAATATCCAAGCTCCAGCAGCCGTGCCGCAAATTCCGCAGACCCAGAATAACAATGGAACACACCATGTACCTTTGGATATTGCTCCACAATGGTCAGGCTATCTAAATGAGCTTCCCGGTCATGCACAATCACAGGCAGCCCTAAACGCCCTGCCAGACGCATTTGTGCGCGGAAGACCTCGGCTTGGAACCGACGGGCATCAGGTTCTTTCATCCAATAATAATCCAGCCCAATTTCCCCAATGGCACGCACACGCGGTGAACTGACTGCAAGCGCTTCTAAAATGGGCATATCCTGTTCCAAATCAACCCCTTCGATATTTTCGGGATGGATGCCAACTGCCGCATAAACAAACGGGAATTTTTCCGCATAACTGATTGCTTGTTTGCTGGACGCAATATCACAACCAGGATTTAATATCAGCCCAACATGATTTTCCGGCATGGAAGAAAGCAATAAATCACGGTCGCTGTCAAAACGCGCATCATCATAATGCGCATGAGTATCAAATAACATAAAAATCATAGCCTCCCAAACTCATTTCCCATCCAATATACCATATTCCCTGCCTGCCGCGCAAGCGAAACGGAAACAGGCGGGGTCAAAAAGGGATTCCAAAGGGGTAATACCCCTTTGGTGCTCCCCGCACAGGGGCGGGTGCAGGGCAGCGCCCTGCAACGTAACGGCAGGCGCCGGACGAACCCCGCATGGTGTGAAATGTCACAGCAAATGTGAAAAGTTATCAAACCGCACCTCCTATCCCAGATGCAGCCAAACCTATTGTAATGCTGCGCAGAACCTGATATCCTATTTACAGAAAGAACAGCCGGCTGAAAAAAGTGAAAAGAGAACGCATTCTATTAGTTTTGAAAGGGTGAAACCATACGTTATGATGCAGAAAATTCAAAAATTCGGCGGCGCAATGTTTACCCCCGTCCTGCTGTTTGCCTTTGCAGGTATCGTGGTCGGTGTGGGAACATTGTTCACAACCGAAGCAATCATGGGCGACCTTGCAAGTCCCGACAGCCTGTTTTATCAGTTCTGGAACATCATCTTGCAAGGCGGCTGGACAGTCTTTAATCAACTGCCCTTGCTCTTTGCTGTGGCGCTGCCAATCGGCATGGCGAAAAAACAAAATGCCCGCTGCTGTATGGAAGCATTGGTCCTCTACCTGACCTTCCATTACTTCCTGAGCACCATGCTTTCCCAGTGGGGTCCGTTCTTTGGTGTTGACTTCTCCGCAGAGGTCGGCGGCACCAGCGGTCTTGCTATGATCGCAAACATCAAAACCCTGGATATGGGCATGATTGGCGCACTCGCCGTTTCTGGATTGGTCATCTCCTTGCACAATAAATTCTTTGATACAGAACTTCCCGATTGGCTGGGTTCCTTCAACGGTTCTACCTTTGTATTTATGGTCGGTTTCTTTGTGATGCTGCCCGTGGCATTGCTCTCCGCCCTCGTCTGGCCCAAAGTGCAAATGGGTATGCTCGCTTTCCAGGGATTCGTCAAAGGCGCTGGCGCCGTTGGCATCTGGGTATTCATCTTCCTAGAACGTATGCTTATCCCCTTTGGTCTGCACCATATCCTTTATTCCCCCTTCTATTACGACAATGCTGTGGTTCCTGGCGGGCTGTATGCTTATTGGGCAACCAAACTGCCTGAGCTTGCCGCTTCTACCACACCGCTTAAATCCCTTGTGCCACAGGCTGGCTTTACTGCAACCGGCTTTTCCAAAATTTTTGGCTGCCCTGGCGTTGCCCTCGCTTTCTATGCAACCGCAAAACCCGAAAAGAAAAAGAAAGTTATGGCACTCCTCATCCCTATGACTTTAACCGCAATTTTCTGCGGCGTTACCGAACCAATTGAATTTACCTTCCTCTTTATTGCGCCCCCGCTGTTTGTTGTCCATGCGCTGCTTGCCGCAACACTTTCTACCGTTATGTATATCGCTGGCATTGTCGGCATCCATTCAGGCGGCGTCATTGAAATGGCTTCCCTCAACTGGATCCCGCTCGCTGCAAACCATTGGCAGCAATATCTAATTATGCTTGCCATCGGCTTGGTATTTACCGCGATTTGGTTTATTGTATTCCGATTTCTCATTGTAAAATTCGATTTCAAAACCCCAGGACGTGAAGTCGAAACCGAAGAAGTCAAGTTCTATTCCAAAAAAGAATACCGTGAACGCCAGGCTGGTGGTTCGGATGCCGGTTCCGGCGGTGACAGCAAATCTGGTGGTTCTGGCGCAAGCCTTGCTGAACTCGTATTGGAAGGTCTCGGCGGTAAAGATAACATTGTTGACCTGACCAACTGCGCAACCCGCTTGCGTGTCAATGTCAAAGATATTTCCATTGTACAGCCAGACACCTATTTCAAATCCATTGGCGCACATGGCGCAATGGTAAAAGGCAAGTCTGTACAGGTAATCATTGGCTTATCTGTACCAAAGGTACGCGCTGCCGTAGAAGATCTGTTATAAAATACGCTCTCACATCTCCCCCATTTCACGAAAGGAAGGATTCGCTATGCAATCCCTGACAAACAAATCCAAACTGGAACGCTATTTCACCATCGTTAAAGCCATCCTCTTTTGTATGCCGTTCCTGTGCCTAGGGTATCTCTCCCTGGGCGCAGGCGGGGATAAACAGGGTATCCTTACTGCATCCCCTACCGCTGCGGTATCCTTCCTTTCTGCAATGGTGCAGCCATATACCGCATGGCTCATCCATTTAAGCCAGAAACGGCTTGCTGATGGGCGTACCTGTTATGCAGTGCTGAACCTGACCGCTTTGTTTATCGCGGAACTCATGATGATGAGTACAGCCGGTATCATTGGGCTTGGGCTGGTGCTTTGGAAGACCTGCCGTGCGCATAGTACAGCGCCAACGGCTGCATGGAAAACCGCACAAAAATCTCGTCTGTTTGCGGAAATCGGCGGCAGCGTACTTGTCTGCCTGATTGCTGGGCTGTGCCTGTTTGCAACCCTGCGGATTGCCGCATAACAACAAGTTAAAATCGCTTATGTTCACATTCACCATTATATAGAATCTTTTTCAGGAGGAATTTCTATCATGTCTAACAAAAAATATGCTGTAACAGTTGCTGGCGGCGGCTCTACCTTCACCCCTGGCATTGCTTTGATGCTGCTCGAAGAACGTGACCGTTTCCCAATTCGTAAAATCACATTCTATGACAACGATGCAGAACGCCAAGAAACCATTGCAAAAGCCTGCGAAATTTATCTGCGTGAAAACGCGCCGGACATTGAGTTTGGCTACACCACCGACCCGGAAACCGCTTTTACCGATATTGATTTTGTGCTTGCGCACATCCGCGTCGGCAAATATGCCATGCGTGAAAAGGATGAAAAAATCCCGCTGAAATATGGTGTTGTTGGTCAAGAAACCTGTGGCCCTGGCGGTATCGCTTATGGGATGCGCTCCATTGGCGGCGTAATTGAAATCCTGGACTATATGGAAAAATACAGCCCCAACGCCTGGATGCTGAACTATTCTAATCCAGCCGCGATTGTTGCGGAAGCAACCCGCCGCCTGCGTCCAAATTCTAAAATCCTGAATATTTGTGATATGCCGATTGACCTGGAAGAAAAAATGGCAAATATGGTTGGTTTAGCGTCCCGCAAAGAGATGCAGGTTGGTTATTATGGGCTGAACCACTTTGGCTGGTGGCACAAGATTTATGACAAAGAAGGCAATGATTTAATGCCAGCCATCAAAAAGCACATTGCGGAAAATGGGTTTGCGGATGCACTGTCCATGACAAACCAGCACGTAGATGAAAGCTGGGTTGCGACCTTCCAAAAGGCACGTGATGTTTACGCGGTTGACCCAGACACCATTCCAAACACTTATTTGAAATACTATTTGTTCCCAGATTATGTCGTAGAACATTCTGACATCAACCACACCCGTGCAAACGAGGTAATGGAAGGGCGTGAAAAGAAAGTCTTTGGCGCATGCCGTGATATTATCGCAAAAGGCACAGCAAAAGACGGTGGTTTTGAAGCGGACGCCCATGCAACTTATATTGTAGACCTTGCGTGCGCGATTGCGGAAAACACCCAGGAACGTTTCCTGCTGATTGTACCAAATGAAGGTGCTGTTGAAAACTTTGACCGCACAGCAATGGTAGAAATCCCCTGCATTGTTGGTTCCAACGGGTATGAACGCATTTGCCAAGGCAGCATTCCACAGTTCCAAAAAGGGTTAATGGAACAGCAAGTCAGCGTAGAAAAGCTTGCAGTAGAAGCATGGATCGAAGGCAGCTACCAGAAATTATGGCAGGCATTGACCTTATCGCGCACGGTACCTTCTGCGCGGGTTGCCAAGCTGATTCTGGATGATTTAATTGAAGCCAACAAGGGTTACTGGCCCGAACTGCACTAACAGCAGCTGTTTCCCCCTTTCGCGGGGCGCTGCCCCGCGCCCCCCTCGCAGGGGCTTCGCCCCCGCACCCCCTTTCGCGGGGCGCTGCCCCGCACCCCGGCAAAGGGGCGGCTTCCGCCCCTCTGCACACCCCTTTCTTCCTGCCGCCGCTGCGCGGCGGCAGGATTTTTATTGGACAATCGCGCTGGAATCCGATATACTAAAGAAAACGGTATATCGAGGAGGCGCATCCCCATTGAAGCTTGACGAATTGTTTAACGAACACCGTGCGGATTTGCGCGAAAATGATTTGTATATTTGGAGGTATCTCTCGTCACACCGCAAAGAATGCGCCTCTTTATCCATAGAAGCCTTTGGGCAGCGGTGCAATGTATCCCGCACCACCATTCTGCGCTTTGCCCAGCGGTTAGGGTTAAGCGGGTTCAGTGAACTGAAACTACTGCTTCGCATGGAGGATGCGCCCTGCCATATGGCGCCTTCTGACTGCATTGACCAAACCTGCGCGGCATATCAGCAAATGATTACAGATATCCGCAGCAAAGATTGTTCGGAGTTGTTTGCACAGATTGACGCGGCGGAAAATTTATATGTGTTTAGTTCTGGGATGCTGCAAGATGCAGTTGCAAAAGAATTATGCCGTGTGTTTCTTTCAGGGGATAAATGGTTCTACCTCATCCATGCAGGCAGCGAAGCAGAAGTTTTGCTGCATCATGTGACAGACCGTGACCTTGTGTTAATTCTGTCATTTTCTGGTGAATCACCCCATGTTTTACAGCTTGCAAAAGCCTTAAAAGTGCGCCATGTGCCCACAGTTTCAATTACCCGCCAAAAAGAAAATACATTGGCGCAGCTTTGCACCCAGCGGCTTTACATCAGCACAGTGGAAATAGAATCCGATGTTCTTGGGACGGAATACCAGTCGACAACCTCATTCTTTATTTTGGCAGAACTGCTATTCCTCAAATATATGGAATATAAAAAAGAGGTAGGGGCTTTATGAAGCTGGAAAACCTGATTGAGCAGAATTATCACAAGCTGAGTGAAAATGACTTGTATATTTGGGAATATATCCGTACCCATCCTTTACAGTGCCGGGATATCTCCATTGACCGGCTGTCAGAGGTGTGTAATATTTCCCATACAACCATCCTGCGTTTTGCCAAAAAGCTGGGGCTTGGCGGCTTCAGCGAACTCAAAGTGATTATGAAATGGCAGGATGCGCCCCCAGATGGCTTCCGCCATGATGAAATTGCAAAAGCTATGCAGGATTATCAACAGACAATGGAATATATGGGGACGATTGATTTGTCCGACTTGTTCCTGCTGATTGAAAAAGCAGAAAAGATTTATGTTTATGGTTCTGGCAATGTGCAGCATCTTGCCGCCCTTGATTTAAAGGAGAAATTCTTCCACTGCAAAAGGCTGCTGCATACCATTGAAGGGGAAGAAGAAATGCGCAAACTGGCAGACCGCCTGACCGAAAATGATTTAATGCTTTTTATCTCGCTTTCCGGCAACAATGCGTTTGTCAATATGATTGCCGAAAAGATACACAAAAAAGGCAGGGTGATTGTATCCATCTGCCGGGTGCAAAGTAACCGGCTCATCTATCTTAGCGATATTAACATTCCCTTTTTCACCCATCCGCTTGAAGCCGGCGGCGTTGTACCGATTTGGTGTGTGAATATGCTGTTCCTCATCAATGAACTGCTGATGCTGCGGTATTTAGAATTTATGGATTTGCGCCGCAAAGGAGAAATCTAAGCCACCTTTGTGGAATCAATTTTAATTTGAAAAGAGGCGTATTTTATTATGGGACTGTTTAGCAAATTTGGTAAGAGGAAGGAATATGCGATTGCCAGCCCGATGAATGGCACAGCAATCCCGGCAGCCGAAATTGAGGATGAAACCTTTGCGAGCAGCTTGCTCGGTTATACTGTTGGCATCCGCCCAGCGGATGGCAAAGTATATGCCCCGGCGGACGGCACCATTTCCACCTTATTTGAAACCCACCATGCTATCGGCATTGAAACGGCAGATGGTGTAGAAGTGCTGATCCATGTTGGCATTGACACCGTCAGCTTAAATGGCGCACATTTTACGCCACGTGTCAAAGAAGGCGACAGCGTGCATACCGGTGATTTGTTGCTGGAATTTGACGGCGCAGCCATTGAAGCGGCTGGCTATAAGACAACAACTGCTGTAATCATTACCAACGCGGACGCGTTTGGCGAAATTACCGCGCAGACTGGTGACAAAACCAAAGGCGCGCCGCTGCTTACCGTGCAAAAGAAATGAGTGATACTTTATGATCCGCCTGCTTGCATTTGATTTAGATGGCACCTTGCTGGATGACAACAAAAATGTGCCGGATTCCGCCATTCTTGCCCTGCGGCAAGCCGAAAAACAAGGGGTACAAATTGCGTTATGTTCTGGGCGCAACCATGCTGACGCCAAATATATTGCTTCGCAAATTGGGATAAAGGCTTGGAGCATCACAACAAATGGCGCATATATTGGGCATAGCGAACAACGCCATCCACTGCGAACCCAGCCGCTTGATGTGAAAAAAGTCGGTAATATCCTGAAAATCAGCTATGAATTTGACGCGGTGCCTTGTGTATATACCCATTTTGCGGAATATAATGATATTGCGTGCCAGGATATTATCGCGACTGCCGCCAGCAACGGACAGCATATCCTGCATAACCCTGATAAACAGACATTTCTCATTACCCCGCGGATGCAATGGCACCAGGTGATATACACTGCGGAAATGTTCCTGATGAAATGTATTGTATTCTTGACAAACCAAGCAGCTTTCCCTGCGTATAAAGCGGCATTGGAAGCCGAAGGCGGGTTATCTGTTACAACATCTACTATGTTCAGCGGCGTAACCAGTGTGGAAATCAACCGCGAAGGCGTGACCAAAGGCGGCAGCCTTGCTTATTTACAGCAGCACCTTAACATTACGCCAGAAGAAACCGCGGTATTTGGCGACAGTGCCAATGATTTAAGTATGCTGCCCAATGGGCGGTTCATCGCAATGGCAAACGCGCTGCCTGAAGTCAAAGCGCAGGCATGGTCTGTTACTGGCAACAACAATACCGATGGCATTGCGCAGACGGTCAAACAATTGCTTGCTGAATAAAAAAAGTATCCCCCAGATTCTACTAAAAAGAATCTGGGGGTTTTGTTATGCCGTATCAGCCGCGTTTTTTGCGCTGTGCCTCAAAAATATTTTGGGTAATTTTGCCTTGATCCATTTCATTCAGCCCAAGGAATTTGCAGCCATATTGAAACTGTCCCTTTTCCTTGGGGATGATGCGCAATACTTCACAAAACAGGGTTGATATATCACGTTCTTCCAATAGCTGTACTTTAAGCAGGAATTTATCCCCTTCCTTATATTCATGTTCAGACTGGATGCACGCCCCGCCAATGCTGATATTCACCATTTTACAGGGGCGTTCTCCAACATTAAAGCCAGTAAAACTGGTTGCGGTTGCGTCAACATCCGTATCCAGCCGGAAAAACGCACGGTCGTTGCCAATCCGCGCAACCGATAATTTTTCAACCTTCCAAATATGCTGTGGCAGCGGAGAGATATAGCCTTCCAAATAAACTGCTTTCTTTTCATAATCGCTGTAACCACGTATGCGCACGTGCAATGCTTCTTCTACCTGCTGCGGCTGTGGATTGGTTGATTCAATATATTCATGCAGTTCTGCGGTATCCTGCCGGATGCACATCAGCTTTGCGATAAAAAGCATCCGCCCATCAAAAGTTGTCACTTCCACGCGCATCCCAGTATAAAGTTCATCGACTTCATTGGACTCGCCAGCCTCTGCATCTGCTTGTTCCTGCCCTGTCGGGGCCAGCCCAAATATACGCTTGATTGGCGCAAGCAATCCCATAATCTTTAACACTCCTTTTATTTTTCAAGCAGTTGTTTCATACCCTCTGCCGCCCATACTACCTGGTTTCTGCCAAACCGTTTGGCATCATACAGCATTGTATCCGCAATTTTTAAGTAGGTATCATAAGAATCTGCCATCTGTGGCACAACAGTCACGCCGCCAACACTGATTGTCACCCATTGGGAAACGCTGGGGTTATGCTGAATATGCAGCGCTTCTACCTCGCGGCGGATTTTAATCAAATGGCTGAATGCGCTTTCCGCGTCATTGCCCATCATAAACGCGACAAATTCTTCCCCACCATACCGAGCAAAGAAATCCGTACTGCGCCGCAAATAAGAAGAAGCTGTTTTAGCAACTTCTGCAATGACTTTATCGCCCGCGGGATGCCCAAAGGTATCATTATACATTTTAAAATTATCAATATCAAACATACAGATTGAAAACGGCACCTGAAGCCGTGTTGCTTCCTGCCACTTCACCGCGCTGTAACGGTCATGCCGCCGCCGGTTCGCTACGCCTGTGAGCTGGTCAGTTGTCGATTGGTGTTCAATCTGTTTGCGGTACTGATATAATTTAATATGTGTATTAACACGCGCTTTAACAATCAGCGGGTGAAATGGCTTAGTGATATAATCTACCGCGCCAAGCATCAACCCACGCTGTTCATTCTGGATATCTGCAAGACTTGTGATCAAAATCACAGGGATATGGCGGGTTACATCTTCTTCCTGCAATTTTTTTAGCAGCATAAAGCCATCCATACCAGGCATAATCACATCAAGCAAAATCAAAGAATAATTCCCAGTGTTTGCATATTCAAGCCCATCTTCCGCTGTTTCCACAATAGTAACATCATAATCGTCCTTAATAATGGATCTCAGTTGGGCAGCCTGCAACATGCTATCATCAATAATCAATACATTTTCCATTTGTTACACTCCTTATCTAGGCTGCTCATATCCGCCACAGCTTCTTTTTTTATCGCTCTGGCGGAAGCTATATTGCCATGAGAAAGGCACTTGTCTAAGAAATATTATATGCCAAAGTCACTGTAATTGCAAGTGATTTTTATCTTTCGGCTTTGTATATCATTTAGTTCATAGGATGGCATTCAGCAGTACCCAAAGTTCTTCTCAATACAAAATATCCTGTTACTATATATTTGCCCCTTGATTTATGGCAGCCAGCCATAGGCATGGG
>CAJUDU010000027.1 GCA_910584935.1 uncultured Butyricicoccus sp.
TGCCGGGCGGATTCGGGACTTTCACCCGTTAGAACGTGCGCTCGCCGGGCGCACTCAAAAAAGGGCGGCTCACACCGAGCCGTCCTTTTCATATTCCTTCACAAGTTTATAAAATGTACTGCGTTTCATACCAAGTTCCTGCATGGCCTGCACGGCAGAAATACCGCCATTTTTCCAAGCCACATAAATGCGTGCCCAATCGCTTGGGAATCCGGCTGCTGGTCTGCCAAGTTTTTTGCCGCGTGCTTTTGCCGCCGCGATGCCTTCGGCCTGCCGCTGGCGGATGGTATGCCGTTCCTGCTCCGCAATAGTGGTCATCACCTCAATCAGCAGCGAGTTAATCATATCGATAACCCATTTATTTTCTTCCGGCGCATCCATCATGGTTGTAGGCAAATCCAGCACCACCAGCCGCACGCCCAATTTTTTCAGCGTCTGCATTTCTTCCAACACCTGCGCCTTATTACGTCCCAGCCGATCCAGTGACGCGATATATAATGTATCACCATCCCGAAGCAGTTGCCCGCGCAGCATCTGCCAACCCTGGCGGTCAAAGTCCTTACCGCTTTCTTTGTCGGTGATAATATCGCGGTCACTTACAACATACTGCCGCAGCGCGTCAATCTGCCGGTCTAAGTTTTGTTCTTTGCTGCTGACACGGGCATATCCATATTTTTTCTGCACAAATAAGCATCCTTTCAGCAAAATTTTTCTTGCGCCAAAAATTTTTCCATTCGTTTCATATCCTAGATTTCCCTTTCTCCTGCCGTTACTTACGAGAGGGGGAAAGGGACAAGCCAACCATCCGGCACCTTTTCCCTTTCCCCCTCTAACACCCCCATTCTCTTTTTCGCCGCCTTACAAAAGGAAGAATCATGAAATGAAGGGGGAGGGGAACACATCATCAAGCGAGTTCCATTTTTCCCCTCCCCCTTTGAAACCCTCACCCCATTTTGGAACTCGCATAATCATAAAAAAATTTTTTATATAAAAAACGGGGGCTTATTTTAAGCGCGCAAAGGAAAGGCGCGCCCCCGCCGTTTCCTTTATCTACAAAAATGTATCTGTAAAGGTGTCCTTACATTCACGGACATCCATAAATTCAAAACGGACTTTTACGGACAGCCTACATATAAAAATTGGGCGTCAAAACCACTGTCCATAAAGGTGTACCTTTACAAACACTATTTTCTGGATAAATATCGATCACATATTTTTCTAGGCGTATCCGGGCTGGTGTAACCCATCCGAACCGCAACCGCGCACCAACTCAGCCCATCCAGATAACGCAAGGAAAAAGCCCTTCTTGCTGCCGCATCAGGGATATTATGTATCCATCCACGGATATCTTTTATTTTTTCCGCATTTTTCCTTGCCGTATCGCCATCCTCATCAAACAGCGACCATGCGCCATAAATTTCCTTGCGGTGTTCTTCCTCATGGATTTCCGCCAGCAAATGGGTTATCTGTTTCAGGGTATCGCGGTTCACGTGCTATGCTCCTTTCATAATATAATATCGTTTCAAAAACTATATTATATCGTATGGACTAATCCAAAGCGCCATGCTGAAAACTTAGACAGGATTTCCAGCTAGAAAGCGGCGCTGCCCCGCTTTTCGTATCTGTCAATTTCTCCTTTTCTGCCGTGCATATCTTTTCCAGTTTTGTGCTTCTTCCCACCTGCGGCGGTCTAACTTTGCCTTTGCCCAGTATCTATCAAATGCTTCCAAATCCACAATTCTCCCAACAATAATGGTATATCTGCCATAAGGGTTACTCCCATTCATATCCATGCGGATCACTTCAACGCCTGGCGGCACTTCCCCGGCTTCGGCTTCGCGTATCCTCCGCCGCAATGGCTCCTCTGGACGTTTCAAATTGCGGCTTGTCCGGAAAGCGCGTTCATTTTTTTCTTTCCGTTCCTTGAGCAAATACCGGCAGGTATCCTCGAATCCGCCGAACGCGTCCCGCAGCGTCCTAACATCCACGCCGCCAGCATCCCAGCATTTTTGAATCATTTCCCGCATTCTTTGCCCTGTTCCGGTGCAAACCAAATGATAATGCACGCGCACAGCTTGTCCCTCCCGGTTATGTGTTTCCCGCACAATAATATACTTATATTCCCGCCCTTTCTTCTTAAAATAGGCTTTCATGCGCCGGTGAAAGCGCGCAACAGCATTTTTTTCGGTTTTGCTGTCCGGCGGCTCATCCCGGAAGGAAAGTTCAACAAACAGATCCCGTCCCGCCTTAAAATTCACCTCAAAAAGCTGAACAAGATGATATTGCCTTTCCACGGCATTAATTTTCCGTTTGGCTTCGCTTTGTGCTTTTTGCCGCTGCTGGCGCTCTGCCGGGCGCATTCCGGGCAGCATTCCGGCGCTATATGTTGCCTGTATGTAAAGCCGTCCGGCTCTGATTTCTTTTTTCGCTTGCATAAGTAATAGTCCTTAACAATAATTTCACTTATTTTTTTTCGGGAGGGGGATTGCCCCTCCCGTTTTTTTCACCCCGTGTACATTTTTCCGGCGGACAGCCGCGCAGATGCCCGGTATCATATAGGTAATGGCACGCAAACTGGGCTTCCGCAATTGTTTTGCCGCGCATTCCAAGTGTGCGCCAGTATTTACAGCCTTTGCAGTGCTGTATATTCTGCTTTTTACTCTGCACTTTCCATCAGTTCCTTCGCTTCTTGTTCCATTTCATATTCTGCCGCATTCTGCACCATGTCTTCCATGTCCATCAAAATACAATATTGATCCAGCATATTATAAACACTGGCAACTGCATTTGTTGCTTCAAGCTGTGTAGGTTTGCCGCCAAGCTCCTCAGCAAGAACCTTCACCAGTTCGCCAAGTTTCTCAAGGGTTTTTAACGTTTGGACTTCTGTTCCGTAATATTCCGCCACCATCACAAGATTATCATAATGTTTGTTATTCATCGTATTTACTCCCTTCACTTGCAAAGAATTTACCAATCACGCCGCAAAATTTTGCGCCTGTTTCGGGCTGTTCTTCTCGTAATTTACCCGCCGCGTCGCTCAAGCGGTCTGACAAACTGCGAATCTCCTGAAATAAAAAATTCACCTGGTGCACCGCCGGATTCTTTGCCTTTTCCAGTGCGGCGCTGGCCTGTTCGGCGCGTTCCTGCGCCTGGCGAATGAGTTCTTCATTTTCCTTTTGCACCTGCTGGCGTGCCTGTTCTAGTAGTTCTTCATCTGGCACAACCCTGCTTTCTGCCTCAACCGGCTTTTCTTTCAGTTTCTGCATGAGTTCCGCAACCTGTCCATCTAATTCTTTGGCGCGGGCTTCAGCGGCTTCGCGGGCAGCGGCTTCATCCGCAGCGGCGGCTTCGGCGTCCTCTGCTTTTTTCTCCGCCGCTTCCATTGCTTCGGCGGCTTCTTCCGCTTTTTCCTCGGCGTGTTTTTTGGCTTCCTCAGCGGCTTTGTAGTCCTCCACCAGTTTTTTAATTTCCCTGCTACTCATATCGGACAAATCAGGGTTTTGCTCTGCAATTTCGCGGCGGTTTTCCTCCGGAAGCCCAAGCAGGGGCACAAGCTGGCTATAACCCAAATCGCCAAACAAATCGGCGCTGCTCATGCCGTCCAGCGCAATTTGTCCATCCCCAAATTCACGTGCAATACGCATATAATTTTGTGCGGTGCTGGGCTTAAAGCCAAGCACATCCTGCAAATATTGTAACCATTCGCCCTGCGGCACCATTTCTTTTGCTTCTTCCAGCCGCCGCCCAATTTCAATAATTCCATTTTTTATTGTGCGTGCGGTTTCATTTCGTATCACAATAATTTCAGCGGTCACAGTATCAATGGTGCGTGTTTTACTAAGCTGCATTTTTTACGCTCCTTACATTCTTTCAAGCCAAAGTTTTATAAATTCCTGTGCATCCTCCGGTGCATCCCGGTTAAACGCGCTCCGGCACTGCACCACAGTTTTTGTTTTCACATCAAATTCCACGGTGCAGAATGGTTTTTGCGGCTCCGACTGCCTGCGCAGCACAAAAATTGCGGTCTTGCCGCCTGCGTGCCGGTCTGCGTAACCGGCAACGCAGTTATGCTGCAGTTCTCCCTCGCGAATGATTTCGGTTTGGCTGTCAATGGGACGGATAATCAATCCATTTCTGCGCCATTTATATTGTTTCAGCAGCCGCCGCCGTACCCGGAAGCGCATATTTTTCTCACTATCCGCAATATGTTTTATCCGTGCGGACAGCCGTGTATGGGCTTCCTGCAAGTCATCCGGCAGCGGATCCCCGCCGCCGACCTGCTGCAGCTGATTTAAGTAATCCGCATAATCCGTCAGCAGATGATTTAGGGAAATCCCACTTTTCTTTTTCTGGCGCGCAAAATATTTCTTCATCTTTTGCGGCTCCCGCATACACACTTCCCGAATTTCCCCTCGCGCCACACATACAGCATCTGCAAATTCAAAATCCTCATGACAAGGTTTCAGCGCGCCTTTTTGCCGTAACTCCCGGTATGTATCCAGCGTCCGAAAGCTCCAGGCTGTATCACGCAGGATTTTGATATCCGCTTTTTCCAGTCCTTTTAATAGTTTTACGGGGCTTTTCGCATTCAGGTTCACGGCGCGCCGGAAACCGCTTTTATCCCGTTCCCGCATGGTAAACAAACAGCCTAATCCCATTTTCCAAACGAATTCGCAAACAGGATATTTCACATACAGCGCGGCGTATTCCAACGGGTCACACACCGCTTTAATTGCTTCATCCAGCTGACTGTATTCCAAACAACTGCCGTCTATTGTTTCGTAATCAATGCTGCCGATAAAATTTTCATACGCATAACCGTAACAATTTGTCTGCCAAAGCGTCATCCTAACATTTTTGCGCTGTTCCCATGGGCTTTGCACCATCCCGCCGTTCTCATCAACAGTCCATCCCTTCTGCGTCCAGCGCACCGCTTTGCCATCCATATAACAAATGCGCTGATACTCGAAAAACTCAAATTCACCGTCACGGTTTCGGCTGACCCGGAAGCTTCTCGCCCAAACTGCGCGCCATTCCCCGCGCTGAAAAAACTGATAACTAAACTTCTGCTTACCCAGTTCTTTTCTGCTCCGCCATCTCCGCGGCTTCACGGTTTCACCACACATGGGGCAAACCGTGATATCCTTTGCTTTCGGTTCCCACTCTTTATCAATCAGCGCATCACCGCCGCAGCGGCTGCAATACACCCGCCAGCAGTCCGCATCTTTCAAAAAGCCGCTGCCATCTGCAATGTCACTTTTATAAAACAAAAACTCCGGCAGCGTAATTTCATCGCGTATCTTTTCGGTTAATTCACTAAATCTAATTTCAGGGCAATCATAAACATCCATCACAGCAGCCCCAACAAATCAAAATCATCGTCAGAACCGTGCCCAACCGCTTGGGATTTTGCCGGATTTGCCAGGGCGGGTTTTACCCACTCCGGCAGCAACGTGCGCTTTGCGCACATTGTGTCCCTGTCGGCTCCCGCCGTCGTTATCCACTCCGGCGAAATCTTATAAAACTCCATCACCACTTTAATGACTTCATTATCTGGGTCAATGCCCAACACAGGGCAGGCCCAGCTGCCCCCTTGCTTATGTTTTTCGGCATACTTCCGCAACGCGTCATAACACGCCGCAAGGCTCATATTTTTATTATCAAGGTCTTGTTCCACCAGCGGCAGAATCCGCGCATCCAGCGCGGCAAGCTCCTGTATTAGCAGACCAATTGCCTTTGCGCCATGGTCATTTTCCTGATTTATCGCGTCATTCAGTTTCATTTTCTTTATCCCTTTCCTGCAAGCATTCTGCCCAACGCATAGTTTTGCTGACAGCGATATCAAATACTTCCTGGAATTCCTCATGGCTTAGCAGTATCTGCGCACAACACAGCGCATCACCGCATTCCTTCCATATCACATAGCGTACTGTTGTCGGGATATCCCCAGCAATCACACGGCGCAATTTCAGCGCCGCTTTTGCCAGTTCGGCGCATTTTTCAGCAAATTGCGCAAGCCGTTCTGTTTCCGGCAGCTTGTCCTTAATAATATCGCGTGCTTCTTTCAGGTTCATTTTGCATTTTCCTTTCGTTTTCAATTTGATTTTCGATTTCCGCGCAACATTTTAGTGCATCTTCCGGGTTATCATATTCCCGGCTGACCGGATACCACGGTACGCCGTCACACTTTGCGCCCTCAACGATATAGCGCACATCACCAAAAATCGTTTTGTACGCTCTAACCTGCACATGGTCAATTTTAACGGTTTCCGGGCTGGTCACTGTGCTGACAGTTTTCATTTCCAGCCCATGAAAAATTCTCATAGCTTGTCCTCTTGCCGTTTCCGCCTTGCGGCGAGCACCTGTGCAAGGCGTTCTTCGGCAACGCTTCGCCTGCGGCTCGCATTGTGTCCCTGTCGGCTCCCGCCGTCGCTGTCCGCTCCGGCGGCAACCTGTTTATTGGTTTTCGGCAGTCGGCTTCTTGCACAATTTTCAATGCGCACTTTGCCAACCTGTTTTTTATGCCATGCTTTAAGCCGCTGTTCGGCGGCATATGTTCCTTTCATTCAGCGCATCCCTTCTTAAAGTTTCTTTTTATTCAATGTTTTGAGACAATGCCAGCGAACCAGCCACCAATTATGTATGGTAATCAGCAATTTGCCGCTAACATACATCATACCGCCGCCGATCACAGCAAGCGGATAACTGCGGCAAAGCCCGACAAGGGCCAGCGCAGCGAGTGCCGCCCCTGCAATCATCAGCCAGCGGCAGCCGATGATGTGTTTTTTGATTCTTTTTTTCATTGTGTTTTCCTCTCTTTCATGTTAAAAAAGGAACAGCGAACGCGCACGAATAAAAAAAGCTAAAGATGAACGGTAAAACAACAATAAGAATCGGTAAATGCAAGGATACGCATCACCTTCTTTCATTTTGGTTTTGCGCGTTCGCCGGTGGGAAGCGTCAGGGCTGGTTTTGTAAACTTATGCTGCATGGGAAAGATGGTCTTATTCAGGAGGGTTTTTCACATCCTTTTTGTTGAATTCCAGGCCCAGCGCCCCAAATGGAGGCGGCTTTTTGTTATGCGGTGAACCGCCAGAAACCGCAGGTGATGGCGGGAGCCGACAGGGTATCGCGTGCGCTTTGCGCACGCGACTGCCAGAAACCGCAGATTTAATTATGATTCAGCTTTCGCACGCCTTGCCGCGACGTCGCGGCGCAAGCGGTTTGCGGTTCGCTGGAACGAATCCCAGCGTTTTTGAATTTCTTCTTTACTCAGCCCATCCGTATAACTGGCGACAACATCAACCCGACCAACGCCAGGCACTTCCCAACCGATAAGCCGTTCATTTTCCATATGTAAAAACCTCCTTTGTTTCAGCCTATGCTTTTCAGCCTGTCCAATATTTCAGGGGGATAAAGGGATGTCTTTTACCAAACCGCTTTACTTTTCACACTTATTTATCAGGTGTTCCAGCGCCGCAATAATACATTCAGTCACAAGTTTTGCATCGCCTTGCTGCACATCCAGCAGCCAAATACAGTTTTTAATGACGCGCCGCGCAATCTCGCACGCACCGTCATCGGTTCGCGCATCTTCGCGTGTCATTTTCAGCATTTCGCGTATTGCGTCCCGTTCATTCATCATATGTATTGCCCTTTCATGTGTAAGCACATCTCTCAGCGCATCCACCAGCATTTTTCTATAAGTTTCATTCCATTCCTGCATTGTCGGGAACGGATAAAACAAATCCATTTTTCGTTCCAGACGGACTAGCGCATATTCCAGCGCCATATATGTTTTCTCGTGCATATTTTCACAGCATTGCGATACGCAGCAGCATAGTCGCAATTCCAAAAATCGCCGTTACCAGCGCGCAAATGACAACAAAATATGAATTTTTCATTTCTTCCTCTTTTCCAGCCTTTTCTTTTCTGCTATACTGTGAGCAGAAAGAAGGTTGATTTTCATGTATTTACCACCAGAAATCGAAAGCGTACTCTTCCAGATTCATCATGAATACCAACAAAAATTAAGCAGCGGAATACCTGACGAAGAAGCCCGCAAATTCAATTCATTGTTTCCTGGCGATAGTTTTCTAAACGGTTTGCTTTCCACTGATGAACAACTTGCCGAATACGGCATGATATCCATCGAAAGCGACGGATTTTCCATCACGCGTGCAGGCATTGCATATTGCCGCGATATCATAACAAGTGACCTTGCATATCGAGCAGCAATGTCCGCACAAAAAGAGGCTCGCACTTCCCGTGATATCGCAATCGCGTCCACTTGTGCCACTGTTGGTATGTTTTTATGCAGCTTATTCACAATTTTGTTTAACTCCGGTTTTTTCACGGCTTTGCATAACTCCTTGTCCACGATTCTGCACAGCTTATTCAAATAATTGCCGCACAGTGCCAAACACATAAAGCAGCATCAGCCCAATCCACACCACATACGCGGCGCCGGTAATAACGCAAAGATAAATAAAGCTCTTTTTCAAACCTGTATCTTTATAACCCGGCAGCAGGGTGCTTGTTCCGCTGCCGGATTTTTTCTTCCAGCGTTTCAGTGTTTTTTTCGTGCCATGCTTTTTCTTCCAGCGTTTTAGTGCTTTTTTCATATTACGCAGCGCATAATAAACGGGGCGTTTTTTTCGCATCTGCCGAATATAATCAATCCCTTCTTTTGTGAGACGATATTCAGCATTTTCATTCAAAAGCCTTACCATGCCTTCTTTGTCGAGCGCTTCAGTCAGCCCGAACAGCCCTTCCAAAAATCCATCCATTTCAGGTAGCAATCCTTGAAACCAACAGGCTTCTTCATGAGTCATACCGTTTTTGCGGCGTTTCTGGTATTCGTCACAGAGGTCAAGCAATAAATTTTCTTCGTTTCCTGTCATGTGTTCTCTCCTTTCACGCTGGGCGGGGCGTTCACCCCGCTGCTATGCTATCGCTGCCGTTATCCTCGCGCAGCAAATCATCCACCGTACAGTCAAGCACATCCGCCAGCTTGCACAATGTTCCGATCCTGGGATTACTTCTTTGGGTTTCCCACATAGCCAAAGTGTTGCGTGCCACACCAATTTTTTCAGCTAATTCTCCTTGCGTCATACCCGCAGCTTTCCGACAGGCACGTATACCACATACCTTTGGGTTGCTTTCAGGCTCATTTTCCATTTGCAGCAGCAGCCCGCCGATTTTCACCATACAATCAGTGCATCTTTCCACTGTATCCAATTTGCTGCTGTTCGCAATTCGGTCAATGCGTTCCAATTGTCTTTCCAGCACTTCTTTTAATGCCATTTTTTAGCTTCTCCTTTCACGCTGGGCGGGGCGTTCACCCCGCTACTTTCGCGTTTTCATCCTCAAATAGGTATTCCCAATCCTGCTGCGGGAAAATCGCCAAAATTTTCCTCACTTCCGCAAGTTTGAAATCAAAATGTCCATTCAGCTTTTTGTTCATCGCTCCCTCACTGATACCGATTTTTCCGGCAAGCTGCTTAGAAGTAATGCCTGCTTTTTGCATTTCAAATTTCAGATTCCAAAACATTTTTTTCACCTCCAAAAATGAATTTTTCATTAACTTTATCTTTTTTACTTGAATCTTTAGATTTTTACCACTATACTAAAAAAGAAGAAAGGAGGTTACGTAAAAAGTGATTTATTTCCGCCACAGTAATATAGAAATATTAAGATTAGCATTGGAAACACAGTCCGTTCCCCTTGAAAACGTTGAGTTATCCGAAAATATCATCAATCCCTTTTCGGATGAACAAGACCAAGCTAAGATTCTGCTTCAAAAAATAGAAGAATTTTATTCAACGCCTCAAAGCACTTTGACGCTCTCAACCGACGATGTTCTATTTTTAATAGAATCTGTAAAAAATCTAATTGAGATAGACCAAATTCTTTTGCAAAGCGAAAGAAAAAGCAAACGTATCAAATATATTGAAAACGAAATACGTTCTTCAGTTGCTTGTATCTCTGTTTTAGAAAAATTTCTTGTCTTTTCCGAGTCGCCCAATTAGGCGACTCTTTTTTTACAATAAACGTTCCTTTAATTAATCTGATTTTCAAAACTTTTTTGTTTTGGAAATCTTCAGTACGGTGCATAATATCGACCCTCCTTCCTTTAGCCATCGTTGGCTATCTGTTATTATAATAGCGCCATCATTGGCTATTGTCAATATCTTTTTTGCCATCGTTGGCTAAAAAATATTGCATCCTTCATTTTCATGTGCTATCATGAAATTAGGGAGGGAATAAAAATTGAATTTACGTGATAAAATTTTATATTTAATGGAACGTGATCAGATACCAAGCGTTGCGGAATTGTCGCGTTCTCTAAACGTTCCGTACAAGACCATGGATAATTTATTAAAGCGTGAACATTTTGAAAATGTAAAATTTGATACATTAAGAAAGCTATGCAACCTGTTTCACGTTGATTTACGTTATTTATGTTTTGATGAAATCACCGACCCCGACTTTGAAAAGCACACAAACAACAACCAAGCGGAGACACCACCAACGCTATTTTCATTTTCCCAAGATGAAAAGCAATTAATCTCCGATTACCGCAGCTTAAATGAGCAGGGACAGGCGGTTGTACGTGATCACATGGAAATGGTAGCCGCTACGCCGAAATATAAAAAATGTAATAATATTTCCATTGAAAAACACGCCTAAAAAATGAAAAAAGAACCCGCCCCAGTGCTGCAACACCAGGGCGGGCAATAAAAGAAGTGGCATTTGGAAACACATTGCAGTGCCTCCGACAATATTTTACCATATTCGAGGGGGCAGTGCAATGAAAAAGAGAGTTATTTTTGCATTTCTATTTATGTTTGTTTTTACACTTCCCGCGCTGGCATATCCGGATTTATCAGAATGCGAAACCTTAGAAGATGCTTATGCATTGGGCTATTCTAATAAGATGAACGAAGAATACATTGCAGCAGAAAACGCAGATATTCCAGATTCAACGCGATATATGCTGTGTGGGCTGGCGTATAAATCATATAATGATAATGCGTTTATTGAATATTATGACATTGAAGATGATTTCACCATGCAGGACGCTTACGATGATGGATATATGACAGCAGAAGAAGACTTTTCCGTACTCCGTGATGATTTGGAAAATGAACTTCAATCTTATTCAAAGTCAGAAGTTGATACAGAACAACTTACGAAAGAAGATATGCAGGATTCTTACGACGAAGGTTATCAGGCAGGCTACACAGACGGAAAATCACAGTATGAATACATCCCAGATGAAACAAAAGAAGAAAGCGACGAAATAACCAATATTCTTATACTGTGCGGTTTGGGCTGTGTTATTGGTTTTATCCTCGGTCGTTTCATATATAAAAATACAAATAGTAGTGTTTCAAAGGTGGATTATTCATCCATCAGAACCAGCCCTGCACACAGCGACTCTTCAAAACCCACGCCACGACAAAAATGTGCATCTGTTGACTTATTTGCGCCGGTTTCCCCTCCAGTGCGTCAACCGGTACGCAGCATTTCAGCCGAACAAGTACCGCTTGCGCAAGAGCAGCAGTTTGCACTTGACAAATACAACAAGCGAAACCGCACGGATTGGGAAGTTGGGCTGGATTTTGAGCGTTTAATTGGCTATCAATATGAAATTCGCGGATACATGGTAAAATATATTGGCGCGACTTCCGGCAAGGAAGATATGGGGCGTGATTTAATCGTATCAAACAGCGTGAATACATATATTGTGCAGTGTAAGCGCTGGTCGCGCAGCAGTCAGATTCACGAAAAATATATTTTTCAGCTATACGGCACAACAGAATTATATAAAAAACAGCATCCCGGCGCTTCTGTCACAGGTGTATTTATCACGACGGCATATTTTTCAGCGCAGGCAAAAGCGGCGGCTGCCAATCTTGGCATTGAAATGATAGAGCATTATTCATTTCATCAGCATCCGCTTATCAAATGCAAAGCATCCGCCAAACGATATTACCTGCCGATGGATTCAGAATATGATAAAATATCGGTTAATGTTGCGGCAGGCGATTATTATTGTGACACAGTGACCGCTGCCATATCAGCAGGTTTTCAAAGCGCATATCAATAAAAAAACGAAAAGCCCACGCACAGTCTAGTACACTACACGCGGGTTTCTCATATAAAAATGTAAGGATGATTTTCATGAATACAAATTTAGCCTATCAAGACGCATTTCCAGAGGAACTCATTAATGGAAAAGTTGCAGCAATGTCACCTGCTGCAACAAATCACAACCGCATTTCGGGAAGAATATTCAGCATATTTGACCATTATTTGCTTGACAAACCCTGTGAGCCATTTCCGGACGGCGAAAACCTTTTTCTTTCCGAAAAAGACCGTTTCATCCCTGATGTTATGATTGTCTGCGATCCTGATAAAATCAAGTCTGACGGCGTCCACGGCGCGCCTGATTTGGTTGTAGAAGTGCTTTCGCCGAGCACAGCGAAAAACGACAGAGGATATAAAAAAGAAGTTTATGCAGCGGCCCGCGTAAAGGAATACTGGATTGTAGACCCCGTCAGCAAATCTATTGAGCAATATTTTCTTTCTAACGGATGTTTTGTCCTGAATGACGTTTACACCGTTCGCCCTGATTGGGAGCTTTCCAAAATGACAGAAGAAGAGCGCGCCGCGCTGGTTACAGAATTTAAGTGCAGCCTATACGACGATTTATTGATTTCGCTGGAGGATGTTTTCCAGCGCGTAAAGTAATAAAAAAATCCCGTCTGGTGTGCCAACACCAAGGCGGGATTCGCATATAAAAAGATAAGGAGTTGGTCGTATGAAAAATTTCAGTGGTTTAACCGCGGCAATTTACCTCCGCAAATCGCGTGCCGACTTAGAAGCGGAACTTTCCGGCGCAGGCAACACGCTTTTGCGCCATCGGCAAGCACTGACCGCGCTTGCCGAAAAAATGAATTTAACCATTGGCGCAGTTTATGAAGAAGTCGTATCTGGTGACACCATTGCGGCACGCCCACAAATGCAGCAGCTGCTTGCCGAAGTAGAAGCCGGCACATGGCAGGCGGTGCTTGTCATGGAAATTGAACGTCTGGCACGTGGTGACAGTATAGACCAAGGCATTGTTGCGCGCGCTTTCCGTTATTCAGAAACCCAAATCATCACCCCAGCAAAGATTTATGACCCAGCCGATGAATTTGACGAAGAATTTCTGGAATTCGGCTTATTCATGTCACGGCGGGAATATAAGACCATCCGGCGCCGTTTAAATGCAGGCGTCCAGGCGTCCAGACGCGAAGGCAAGTTCACAGGTTCTGTTGCACCATACGGCTATCAGCGTAAAAAGCTTGCACACGAAAAAGGTTATACACTGATACCTGACCCGGACGCCGCACCTATTGTGCAGGACATTTTCAAATGGTTTGTGCATGACAATATTCCAATGTACAGCATCACAGCAAAACTGAATGCTTTACATATCCCGCGCCCGTCCGGCGGCAAATGGTATCCAAAAACCATTACCAATATTTTATTAAACCCACATTATGCCGGATATACAACCGGGACGCGCCGCCCAGCGAAGCCTGTGGTCAAAGATGGGATTGTAAAAAAGACCCGTCCGCGCAATCCGGATGTACCATTATATGAAGGGCGGCATGAAGCGCTTATTTCGCGTGCTGACTGGGAGCAGGCACAAGAGCGGTTAAAGCGTCATTACACGCCACCAGTACCGCGGGGCAAAGGGCAGACAAACGCATTCAGCGGATTAATTTACTGTGGTATTTGCGGCAGTAAGATGCAGCGAAGCCATTATGGCGCAAACAATCCCCGCAAGCCATACATAAAATGTATCAACCATTCTTGTCCAACAGTATCATCATCATATGAAAGTGTTGAAAACCTAGTCCGTTCAACTTTGCGCAAATGGGCGGCAGGCTTAGAACTCAATCTGGATGATGAACCAGAGGACACTTCCAGTTATGAACGCACCATTATTGATTTGAATAAGAAGCGTGAAGAACTTGCGGCACGTGAAGCGCGTGCATTTGAACTTGTTGAAACGGGTGTATATTCCACAGATACATTTTTAATGCGGAAGTTGGCATTAGAAACGGAGCAAGCGGACATACAAACGCAGATTATAGATTTAACTGAAATCATAAAAAGACTGCGGCACAATGAAGAAATCCGGAATGGATTCATTCCCAAAGTACAAACGGCGCTTGAATTATATGACACATTAAGCCCGCACGAACAAAACCAGTTGTTAAAAGAGATTATCGAAAAGATAGTTTACGAAAAAACACGACGAGCCGTTACGAATTTTGCAGGGGATTTACGTTTAAAGGTTTATCCGAAGCTGCCTTTTTCGCCTACCCATAAGTAGAAACACTACGGTTCATGTTTATAAGGAACTTTTTCTACATCGATGTTCACAAATAACAGCTCCGCAGCACGTGGCTTTACGCTTACGCTGTTATTATTCAAAAATGCTTGTGCATCAGCGGTAAGATATACGCGCAAATCGCGGATACATTCCTTGCTTTTGCAGGAATCGTACACCTTATTGGTATGGATACAAACGGCCTCACGGAAGCAGGTGTTTCCGCCAACTGGGCCGGGGGCAATTTTCTCTGACATGGATATAACCTCCAGATATTTGGATTGAAGATGTTCTCTTCATTGTCAGACTATGACTGGCGGTACCTGTTGGTGACTGGTCTGTATGCCCGTTGCCCTAAAAATATGCGCTTATATCGTTTTTATAAAAAATATTTTTCCCATAAGCTGAAGTTTGTGCAAAACTGCCTTTGCCTGCTTGATAGGGAAACTGTTAAAATAAGATAAACGACGTGTAGCAGAAACTGCGTAAATCCAGTTCATGCTATGCGCCGTTTTTTTATTTTGTTTTTTAGGAGGAATTGAACTTGCAGCAAACAAACAAAATGGGGCAAACCCATGTGAAAAAATTAATGTTTCTTATGGGGCTTCCCATGATTTTATCCATGGTGCTTCAAGCACTGTATAACATCGTTGACAGCGTGTTTATTGCTAATATGCCGCAGCATGGCGAAGCCGCGTTAAACGCGCTGACTCTTGCCTTCCCAATGCAAATGCTTATGGTTGCAGTCAGCATTGGCACTGGTGTTGGCACCAACGCCTTAGTCGCGCAATGCCTTGGCCATGGCGACAAGGAGAAAGCAGGCAGAACCGCTGGCAATGCACAATTTTTGGCGCTGATAATTTATTTTGTTTTTCTTGTCTTTGGGGTTTTGGGTGTGCAGGCATATATTTCCTCGCAAACAACAAACACTTTGGTTTGCGAAATGGCTACCAGCTATCTGAAGATTTGTTGTATCTTTTCGCTAGGGATTTCATTTTTCGCAGTGTATGAAAAGCTGCTTCAAGCAGCAGGGCATCCGGTTTATTCCACAATTGCGCAAATCGCTGGTGCTGTGAGCAATATCATATTGGATCCAATCCTAATCTATGGTTGGCTTGGCTGCCCCGCTTATGGCGTGAAAGGTGCGGCGTATGCAACAGTGATTGGGCAATGCGTTTCATGGATAACTGCCCTTGCTTTTCATTTGGTATGCAATCCTGAAATTGAAACCCATCTGAAGTGGTTCCGCCCTTCTGTGCAGATTATCAGGCAGATCTATGCTGTTGGGCTTGCTGCAATTATTGCACAGGCATTGATGTCTGTTATGACATATGCACTGAATCTTATTCTTGGGACAGTTAGCGAAACGATGATTACAGCATATGGCCTGTACTACAAAATTCAGCAATTTATCCTGTTCGCGGCATTTGGCCTGCGCGATGCTATTACGCCCATTGTTTCTTTTAGCTATGGTATGGGTAGCAAATCCCATATTAATGCTGGTGTCCGGTATGGTCTACTATATACAGTTTGCATGATGCTGGCAGGTATGGTTGCTGTGGAACTGCTTGCGCTCCCGCTGGTAAACACGTTTGGACTGTCAGGGCAAACAAAAGGTCTTTGTATCAGCGCAATCCGTGTTATTTCTGTTAGTTTTGTGTTTGCAGGCGTCAATATCGCTTCGCAGGGTGTGTTCCAAGCATTGGAAGGTGGCTGGCAATCGCTTATGATTTCAATATGCCGGCAAATCTTATTTGTCCTCCCAGTGGCATGGGGTTGCGCACGGGCAGTCCGCCAATCAAATGCCCCAGCATGGATTATCTGGTTATCCTTCCCTATCGCAGAACTCGCCACAGCCGCAATCGCTTTTTATTTATTGCACAGCATTTGGAAGTCGATAACCTATAAAATATTGCAAAAAAGTTGATGGCTATTTATCCCGTTTGAATGGCTGCTGGGAACGTACGCTTAATTCCCGGTATTTGCTGGGTGACATCCCTACCATTTTTGTGAATACCTGGCTAAAGCGGTTTGGGTCATCATACCCGATAACACTGGCGATATAAGTAATATTAAAATCCGAGCTGGTCAGCAGCGATTGTGCTTCCCCAATGCGGCGGCGTGTACGGTACTGCATTGGGGATGCCCCAAATGCTTCCGAAAAAATATGGGATGCATAAAAACGGTTGATGTGGAATACTTGCGCCAGTTCATCCAGCGAAAAGTTATTGGCATAATTCCGGTCAATATACCGGCGCATTTCCTCCACCAGCGAAGGCGGGCTGGCTTGTGCGCCCGCTGGTATCGCGCTGGCCTGTTTTGCCAGCCCACTGATGACTGCCATCAAAGAATATAAAAAGCCATGGGCAAAAAGTGAGGTATGTGGCTGCTGGTTTGTCAGTCCATATTCAATGGCTTCAAACCCATAGCGGAGGAATTCAAAATATTCCCCGCTTTTTAACAAATAATTTTCAGGTGCCTTAACAATACAACCTGACGTCATATCTGCTATTTGTACTCCTGCCACACCACACAGGAAAAATCGCATCGGGGCGTCCCCATCTGCCAAATCCTGATGCAATACATTTGCATTATAAATCAAAAGATCGCCTGGTTCGCTATGGTACTGCTGCCCACCAATGGTATGTACCCCACGCCCCCAGTATACCAGCCCAATTTCAGCAACATCTGCATGGCTATGGATCGCACGGATTTTACCATTGTTATCAACTTCTGTATTTGTCAGATATGTCATACGGAATAAGCCTTCAGCATAATGGCTGGATGGGACAGGCGGAACTGCGTGCATATGTACCATGCAAAAAACCTCCTTGATTTTTCCTTGCCGATGCGCAAAATAAGGCTCCTATATTTTCATTATACCAAAGCCTCCAACAATGTACCTTGTTTTATTTGCAGTTTAATAGCAAATAAAAGCGTCTTTTCATATGATATTTGCAATCTATAATTTGGAATATGCGTTTTATTGCGATTGCTGTCAAAGAGCTGACGCAAAATCAAGCGGTATTTCTTGTCATACGTTTGAAATGGTTTAGGATGTCCATATGATATGCACGCTAGTGATATTACAAGGGTTGTATCTTTGCGTGGCTTCTGTTATACTTTGGCGTATAACCATAATGCAGAAAAGGAAGATAGCCCTATGACGATACAAGAAAAATATATGAAAGCCGCCCTGCGGCTGGCGCAGAACGCGGCTGATGAAGGCGAAGTGCCTGTTGGTGCAGTGATTGTCTGTGATGGGAAAATTGTTGGGCGGGGACGCAACCGGCGTGAAACCCGAAAAGATGCCCTTTGCCATGCCGAACTTGAAGCAATTCATAAGGCTTGCAAAAAATTAGGCGGCTGGCGGCTGCACCAATGTGATTTATATGTGACTTTGGAACCCTGTCCAATGTGTACAGGTGCAATTATCAATGCGCGGATTAAAACCGTATATTATGGTACGCCTGACCCAAAAGCTGGCTCCTGTGGTACGCTGACAAACCTCTTTGCGTTAGGGTACAATCACAAGCCGGAAGTTGTTGCCGGGCTGCTGCAAGAGGATTGCGCAATGGTTCTGCGTGAATTTTTCCGCGCATTGCGCCTGCGCAAAAAAGCAGAAAAAACAAATGCCGTTTAGATTTAGATTGGGTATTTGCGGAACAATCCCGGCGAAATGCCGACATTTTTTTGAAAGCTATGGATAAAATTCTCCTCGCTGTTATAGCCGATATGATAGGCAATTTCTTTGACTGACATTTGGGTGGATGCCAGCAGTTGTTTTGCTTTATCAATGCGCCGCAGCACAATATATTCATAGGGTGAATAGCCAGTATAGCCTTTGAACTGCCGGGAAAAGTGGGACGGACTAAGGTTGACTTCCCGTGCAACAGCTTGTACGCCAATGGGTTCAAATAAATGGCGGTTCATATAGCGTATCGCCTGTGCCATGCGGCTATTTTCCCGCGGGGAAGCACTGCCATCCACCAGCAGCAGACACAACAAGCGGTGCAGCATTTGTGAGCAGCCAGCCTCGCTAGGGCGTTCCCCTGACGCGCAGCCTGTTAGAAATTCATCCATCATTTCTAATATTTCGGGATATGCTGGCGGTGAAAACACGTGCCGTCCGCCACGCGACTGTAAAATACGGGCATAAAATTCCTGCGCATTCAGTCCATTAAACAACAGCCATGTAAATTCCAAGCCGTCCGATGCGGTATAATGATATGGTTCACGGCAGTCAAATAACACAAGTTGCCCAGACGCTGCCAGCACAGGTTCGCTGGATAATTCCAGTTCCATTGCACCGTCCTGTATGGCAAATAACATGATATTGCGGTTATGGTCACCCTGCAAGGCAATTTCTGAACGGTAGTTAAAAGAATATAAATGGTTGCAGAAATAATGCCCACAGCGGGTTGGATAATAAAATAGTTCACGGGCTAGTGATGATGGGGTAAAAAAATAACGTTCTGAAGTCTGATGGACACCGGCTTCTGGAATCAGCATGGGCTTCACACTCCTTTCCATTATGGTAGCAGACAGCAGCAAAAAGCGCAAGCGGCAAAACAGCAGGATTTCGCAGGCAAGGGGCGGTTTCTATCATTGCAATGACGCCTCCTGTGTAGTATAATAAGACCATAAGAAAGAGCAAACCCCAAACTGATTGAGGAGGAGAAAATCCATGAAAATCGCATTTGATGTTGACGTTCTCGCCAAGCAGATGTCCATTAACGACATGGTACATCAGGTAGCAGACTGGGGCTACAAGTACATTGAGCAGTCCCCACACCCGCGTATTAATCCATTCTACAAGCATCCATTATTCTCGGAGGAATGCGAGGCAGAATATCGCAAGGCACTGCGTGAAACCGGCGTTGAAATTTCGTCGTTTATTGTTGTTTACCGTTGGTCTGGCCCAACCGAGGAACAGCGTCAGTTTGCCGTTGAAAACTGGAAGAAGATTATCCAGATTGCTGTAAACATGGGTGTACCGGTTATTAACACCGAACTTTCTGGCGACCCGAATCAAGCAGAAATCTGCAATGGTATGTGGTTTAAGTCTATGGAAGAACTGCTGCCGATTATTGAACGCGAAGGTTTGCGCGTTGAGATTCAGTCGCATCCATATGATTTCTGCGAACTGAACAACGAAACGGTTGATATGGTAAAATCTTTCCGTTCCAAGAACCTTGGTTATGTATATTCCTCCCCACATGGTTTCTTCTATGACCAAGGCAAGGGTGATGTTCGTTCCATGCTGCGTTACTGTGGGGATGAACTGACCCATGTATTGTTTGCGGATACATTTAACCAGACTTTGGATTGCCGTTACATTGCGAATCCGCCCTGGCTGAACGCACGCGGCAAAGCTGATGTAACCATTCACCAGCATCTGATGATGGGTGAAGGCGATGTTGATTTTGCGGGCATTTATGAAACCCTGCGCGAAATGGACTTTGCGAACAAGCAGCTTGCGGCAAATGCGCCGAAGGTTGGCGGTGATAATATTGCTTGTGTATCGATGTTTGGTTTCCCAGAGAAGATGAACGAGCAGGCACCGGCTGCCCGCGAACAGATTGAACGCGAACTTCTGGGCAAATAATAAAGGCTATCATTCCTTCTTCTTAATAATTCAAAATTTCTCACAATGGGATGCCGCCTGCGCAATCGCGCTAGGCGGCATTTCCCATTTCGTCTGGCACTGCGCTGTTGCTGCGATGTATGCCCTTACGTTTTTCGCCTACGCGGCGCGCGCCAAAGGGATATCATCCCTTTGGAATCCCTTCCTAACGCTGCCCACACAATCTGCATTCTTTTATGATTTTTTTTGTTAAAGTACCGTTAAATTTATATTTTCTGATGTTTTTCATTTCAGATTTATGATAAACTGTTACTGTTCTGAAAATTACAAGTGAGGTGGCAGATTGAAAAATACCTGGATAAAACTGCGTGAAAAACTTTCAGAATCCCTGAATGCTGTACTCCCGATTATTGGGATTGTATTGGTGCTTTGTTTCAGCATTGCGCCAATTTCCCCAAGCATTTTACTTTGTTTCCTAATGGGAGCTGTCCTGCTTATTGCTGGAATGATGTTTTTCACCCAAGGCGCTGAAATGTCCATGAGTCCTATGGGCGAACGGATTGGCAGCGCAATGACAAAAAGCAAAAAGTTATGGTTCGTTGTATTGCTATCATTTTTGCTTGGTTTTATTATTACGATTTCCGAACCCGATTTACAGATACTTGCCCAACAAGTGCCCTCTATTCCTAGCATGGCGCTTATTTTAGCGGTTGCTTTTGGTGTTGGGGTATTCTTGGTCATTGCTTTGCTGCGTATGCTGTTTGGCATTGCATTGCCAGCGTTGCTGATTGTGTTTTACCTGCTGGTGTTTGGGCTGACACTTTTTGTACCAAAGGATTTCTTAGCGGTTGCGTTTGATTCTGGTGGCGTCACCACCGGCCCGATGACTGTGCCATTTATTATGGCAATGGGTGTTGGTGTTGCGGCAATCCGTACTGACCGTCATGCGGCGGATGATAGTTTTGGGTTAGTTTCTTTGTGTTCAATTGGACCGATTCTGGCTGTTTTGATCCTTGGTATGATTTATCATCCAGAAGGCAGTGCTTACATCCCACCTTCCATCCCAGAAATCAATAGTTCTACGGAATTATGGGCATTGTTCCGCGTCGGGTTTCCGACTTATATCCATGAAATTGCGCTTTCCCTGCTGCCGATTATTATATTTTTTGGGGTGTTTCAAGTTACCATTCTAAAAATCAGCAGGCGCAAGCTGTTACGTATTATGGTTGGGCTGGGTTATACATATATTGGGCTAGTGTTATTCCTAACTGGCGCAAATGTAGGCTTTATCCCCGCTGGCAATTATTTGGGGCAGGTTATGGCGGGATTACCTATTCGTTGGGTGATTGTTCCCGTTGGTATGATTATTGGGTATTTTATTGTCCGTGCGGAACCTGCTGTTTATGTGCTTAATAAACAAGTTGAGGAAATTACAGATGGTGCAATTCCTGCTGGTGCAATGGGTGCCAGTTTATCCATTGGTGTTGCAGTTTCCCTTGGGCTGGCAATGCTGCGCGTGCTGGCAGGCATACCGATATTATATTTTTTGATTCCAGGCTATGCGATTGCCATTGGATTATCATTTTTCGTGCCAAAAATTTTTACAGCGATTGCGTTCGACTCTGGCGGTGTTGCTTCCGGACCAATGACAGCAACTTTTCTGCTTCCATTTGCGCAAGGTGCCTGCATTGCCGCGGGCGGCAATATTGTAACAGATGCGTTTGGTGTAGTTGCCATGGTTGCTATGACTCCGCTGATTACGATACAAGTGCTGGGTATGGCATACAAACTGCGCAAATGTCACAGCGAAAAGAAACTATCTGCCCTTACGCCTGCCATGGCGTTTGAAATGCTGGATGATGATGCGATTATTGAACTTTAACCTGGAGGGAATGCCAAAATGAGCGAACTTTATTTTATGGCCACCATTACAGATCGAAATAAATGGCGGCGTTTCCGGACCTTTTATCGGGGTTATGGTATTGATATTACACTCAGCACGGTTGGCACTGGCACGGCTGCCAGCGAAACCCTTAGTTATTTTGGGCTGGAAGAAACAGAAAAAGTAATTCTATTTTCATTTGTGACAAAAGAGCTTTGGCGCACAGTTAAAGAAGGGTTAGAAAAACAAGTCCGGATTGACGTCCCAGGCACTGGTATTGCATTTATTGTTCCATTAAGCAGCATTGGCGGCAAAAAACCGCTTGCATTCCTAACCCATAACCAGTATTTTGAGAAAGGGGAAGAATCCACATTGCAAAACACGACATATGAACTGCTGATTGCCATTGCGGAACAAGGATATACAGATTTGATTATGGATGCGGCACGCAGTGTTGGCGCGGCAGGCGGCACAGTCATCCATGCCAAAGGCACTGGGATGGAAGGTGCGGAACGTTTCCTTGGCGTATCGCTGGGCAATGAAAAAGAAATGGTATTTATCGTTGCCAAACGCGAAGGAAAAAATGCAATTATGCGTGCGATTATGGACAAGGCTGGCATGAATACCAAAGCAAAAAGCATTGTTTTTTCCCTGCCAGTGACTGGCACCGCCGGAATGCGTTTGATGGAGGATTCTGAAGAATCAAGCTCAATATAAACGCAGCCGCTGGATTTGCTTTTCTCCAGCGGCTGTGTTTTTATTTTGCGTATTTTTCCAAAGCATTTTGATAAATGCGCTGCATTGCAAGGGCATCTTCTGCTTGTGTTCCTGCGGATTCACAAATGATAACCGGCTGATAGCCACGTTCTGCTAAAACACGGGCAAGCGGTGCAAATTCTGGGCCATAAACCGTATCCGCAAAAGTCAGATGGCGCATTTCCCCTTTTTGGGTATATTCAATTTTAGAAAAATGGCTGTGAAAATGCTGGGTGCGCGCCAAACCGATTTTATTTTCCATCAAATCAAACAAGGCACAAAATGCTTCATAGCTATTGCATTTGCCGACTGTGCGTGCGTTTAAATGCCCAAAGTCAATACAGGGCAGCAGACGGTCATCCAAAGCCGTCAGCGCACAGATTTCCTCTGCGCTTCCGATAACGCTTTGTTTTCCCATCGTTTCCAGACAAATGGTTTGGGAATAGCCAGCTTGTTCCGTTGCTGCAAGGATTGCCTGTACATTTTGTATCGTGTTGGCGAATGCTTTATCCCGTGACTGCTTACCTACCCCGCCGCAATGGACAACAATATGCTGTGCATCCAAAGCGCGGGCAATTTGACAACTCCCAAGCACATATGAAATATTTTTTTCTATCCGTTCTGGTTCACAGGAAGATAAGTTGATATAATATGGCGCGTGAAGGGAAAGTGTTATGTCATATTGTTTTGCCTGTTCGCCAATTTTTTTCGCGGTATCCTCTTTGACATGAATACCCCGTCCGCATTGGTATTCATAGGCTTGCAGCCCCAAGCCTGCCAGCCATTGCGGTGCATCCACTGTTGCTTTATAACCCGCCGCAGCGAAAGAATCCGCATTGCCTGCCGGGCCGAATTTAATGCACATTTTTTTCATCCTCCTGCATTTTGCGTCTGCCGCGTTCAATAAATGTCTGTTCCAATCGGCAGCGCACGCCAATCCAAAATTCACCACGGTCAATGGAGCGCACTTGACAAGTGAGTGCCCCCAAGCAGTTGCCGCCGATAACATCGGTAAAAATCTGATCGCCAATCACTGCAATTTCTTTCATTGGCAACCGTAAAACGGCAGCCCCTTTGCGAAAACCGAATGGCAATGGTTTCACCGCTCGGCTAATGAATGGGATACCAATTGCTTCACTGAATTTTTTCACACGGGCGGCATGGTTATTTGACAAAAATGCTGCCCGTATGCCAGCCTGCTGCAATGATGCGATATAGTGATGGAGTTGTTTTTCCGGCAGTTCAGTCCGGTGCGAAGCTGCTGTGCCATCAATATCAATAAGTGCGCCATGAATGCCGCGCTTACATAAGAAATCTGGCGTAATTTCATAGATTGTATTAAAAACGCAATCTGGCGTCAAAGCTTGTAATATCAAGTAAGTTATTCCCCTGCCCTTCTGTTTTGCTTTTGGCATACATATAGATATTGTACGTGATAAATTCATAAATGTCCAGAAAAAAGGAGATATCTGATATGTTGTCAACGAAAAATCTTATTTTAGTCTGTGCTGGCGCGGACTCTGCCGCCGCCGCACGGCATGGACTGCCGCTGCTCCAGATTTGCCTTGGGGTTGGACAAGGCGGGGCAATTTCCCGTCTAAGCATCCCTGCCCGGCAGCAAGGGCATTATCTTGGCGTTGGCGATCTGGGGCTTGATGGACGAGTGCCTGGGTTTTGTGCGGAGGCATTATTGTATGAAGTGCGTAAACGCAATATGCGCGGGTTATTTGCGGATATTGAGCGAGATACTTTTGCATCCCGCACGTTGCTTGCTGGGCTTGACCAGTTATTTTATGAAGCAGGTCTTCCATTATTTGTGCCGCTTTGTCAAGCCCAGCAGGTACAGTATGCCATGGTTGTTACAGATACCGCCATCAGCGGCGGCAGTTTAGAAGAATACTTGCAGGATTTACAGCGGCAATATCCGGGGCGGATTGCCGCGGCACTGCGCCCAGTATCTGCGGATTTCACATTGCCTGCGCAAAACAGCGAAGGCAAATTGCTGACAGCTGAAGAACGTCAGGCATTGCTGATGCGCAGTGGTGCGCAGGCATTTTTCTCACGGGAATTATGCGCAAGATACTTTACATATATGGATGAGCATAACACAGGGCATTTTGTTTTATATGATGATGCGGCAACGATTGAAGCAAAAGTGAATCGGCTAGAAGCCGCAGGCATTGGGCATATTTTTTCTATGTATCCGGATATTGCTGCACTTCTGCCATCAACATAAAACAGAAAATACCACCCGCCGTAAATCATTGATTCCGGCGGGTGCTGCTTTATAATAAATAGATAAATCGGTGTTTATAAAATAATTCGAGAGATTGGCAGGCGGGGCAATATGAAATTGCAACTACGATTGAATGCAAATCAGTTAAAATTAATTGCAATTATTGCCATGACAATAGAGCATGTATGTGATTTATCCCGGTTTTCCAATAGTTTTTTATCCATATTATCCGATCCATTTGATTTTCATTGGCGTGCTTCGCATCGGTATTTATGGAAATGTCAGTTTATTGTTTTAGCGAAGGACAAAACAGTTCGATAACTTCCAGCTTGTGATTTAATATCATGATTATTTCTATAAAATATTATAAACGGGCAAATTCACTGGATAATATCTGCAATTTCAGCATGGACAAGGGAAACAAGCGCCTGCGGTGCAAGTTCTATCTGAAAGCCGATTTTGCCTGCGCTGACAATCATCGTTGGTATTTCCCTCACACTTTCATGAATGGTTACCGGATACGGTTTTTTCAGCCCCACAGGAGAACATCCACCACGCACATAACCCGTCAATCCCAATAATTCCTTCACATGAACCATTTCGATTGCTTTTTCCCCAACTGCTTTTGCTGCTTTTTTCAAATGCAGTTCAGTTTCCACTGGAATGACAAAGATATAAATACCACCGCTTTTGCCACGTGCGGCTAAAGTTTTAAACACTTGGGCTGGATTTTGCCCCATCAGCGCCGCAACTGTTACACCATCCACAGCATCTTTGCCATGTGGATATTCATGCGGCGTATATGGGATTTTATGCTGCTGTAAAATGCGCATAACATTTGTTTTATTATCAGCCATAAGAAAATACCACCACTTTAAATATAATATTCCGTAATTTCATCCAAAGTTTTTCTTGGTCTTGTCGATGGTGACTCATCGGCATATCCAAGTGCAACAGCCCCTGTTAACTGTCCTTCGGCTTGCATATATTCCATCAGTTCCGGATAAGCAAAAAATGTATTGCCAATCCAAAGTGTACCAATGCCAAGGCTTTCCGCTTGGAGCAGCATATTTTGTACTGCTGCACCAATAGATAGCAAATCAACAATTTCTGTGACCCGTTTTTCAGATGAAATATTGTCAAATGGGTTTATCCCATAAGGGTTTAACACCATCACCACAACAGGCGCCTGCTGCATAATATGCAGGGTATTCCATGCATCCGGCAGATTATACCGGGAATTAGGCAATATCGGGTCAGATGCTTCCCGTTCCAGCCCTGCTTTCATTTGGCAAAGCAATTCTGCTTTTTTGTCGCCTTCATACACAAGGAAACGCCATGGCTGACGGTTTTTCCCGGATGGTGCCATTCGTCCAGCATTTAAAATCTGCCTCAAAATTTCAGCGGGTATTGGTTGCAGACGATATTTTCGAATGCTCCGCCTATGATAAATTGATTCCATGTAAACTACTCCTTTATGCCATTATTATCAATACAAAAAGAGTTCAAAATACATATTGCACAAGCAGCATATAACAAACCGTACCGCCTGCAATGGAAACAAGCATTTGCCGTTTCCACAAATGCAGTACAATGACAAGTAAAATCGAAATCAGTTCTGGTATTCCATGGTTTCTTGTAAACAAACTGACATTTTTCAGGCAATAGATAACAAGTAAGCCAAACACTGCCGAGGGCAAGACATTCCCAAGATATTGTATATATTTTGGTGTTGGCTTTCCGGCTGGGAACAATAGAAACGGCAAAAACCGGGTTAGCATTGTTCCAAATACAACCATTGCAGCTGTAACAATTTGCTGGCTTTGTGTCATATGGTATCCCTCCCCTTTTCAAGCGGACGGCGCAGCACGGTCAGCACAGCGGTATGTTGTTTCTCTTTCAGCCATTGTTCCAAAAAAATCACAACAAACATTGCTGTCATAACAAAATCCAAGCCTTCCGTGTTAAGGTTTATGAAAGAACCAAAAATACCACCCAGAGTAGACCCTGAAAACCAATAAAAATGGTTTAACAGCGTAACAAAAAACATAAACCAGCCCCGGTCAATCCCTTCTGGGATATCTGCTGTATAATTGATAGAAAAGCTTTCATCACACATACCAAAAATTAAGGAACCACTGATTTAATCCTTCATAAGTCAAGAAGGTGTGGTATAAT